>NZ_JACJOY010000077.1:0-163028 GCF_014695815.1 Trichocoleus sp. FACHB-6 | reverse complement strand
TTTGGCAACACAGTCGGCTTAAAACAACAGCAGCCCAACGAGCCGGATTAACACTAGAACCTTGGTCTTGGGATGAGCTAATCACTTATCCCACTATCATTTGACGCACTACCAAATTATCTTTTGGCGTGTAGAAAAATTCAGAAATGGTACAAACATTTACAGCTGATGTTTTGGTGGTGGGAGGCGGTACCGGAGGAACAGCAGCAGCCGTACAAGCTGCCCGTTGTGGTGCCAAAACTGTCTTAGTAAGCGAATTTACCTGGCTGGGCGGAATGCTAACCTCAGCGGGCGTTTCTGCCCCCGATGGCAACGAATTAGCAGCGTTTCAGACGGGGCTTTGGGGCGAGTTTTTGCGCTCATTGCAGCAACGACAACCGGGAGGTTTACACAATAGCTGGGTGAGTATGTTTAGCTTCGATCCGCGTGTAGGTGCCAAGATTTTTGCTTCTTGGGTGCAGGAATTGCCAAATCTGCACTGGATTTCGGAAAGGGTGCCTATAGAAGTTTTGCGAAGTAGCGATCGCATTCTCGGTGTCCGATTTGCCGATTTTACCGTCCATGCCCAAATAACTCTAGATGCAACTGAACTAGGAGATTTACTGCCTCTAGCAGAAATCCCGTATCGTTGGGGATGGGAAATGCAATCAGAGTTTGGCGAACTCAGTGCGCCAAAGTCACCCAATCACCTTACTGAAAAATATCCAGTCCAAGCTCCCACTTGGGTAGCAATTATGCAAGATTTTGGGGAGGGTGCATCTCCAAAAATCGAAAATCCAATTCCCCCTACCTCTCTTAAAAAGGAGGGATTTGAAAATCCATTCGTGGGCGCTTGGGATAACTACGGTTGGGAGAATTTTCTCAATTATGGACGTTTGCCTGGGGGTCTTTTGATGATCAACTGGCCCGTATGCGGCAATGATTATGGTGAAGGCGTGGGGCGTTTGGTGGAATCAGAAGCGGCGCGGCACGAATTTCTCCAAGAAAGTCTGTGGCATACTCAAAGCTTTGTCCACTTTATTCAAACCCAGTTGGGGCGACGTTTCGGCTTAGCAGAGAATATATTCCCCGAATCCTCAACAAACAACAGCACAATCCAAAATCGCTCCCGCCTAAAAAAGGAAGGAGACAAAATCCAGAATCGAACTGGTGCTTATGCTTTGCATCCTTACTACCGAGAAAGTCGCCGCCTAGTGGGACTCGCTACGGTGCGGGAGCAGTATATTTTACCTGTGGTTGGGCAAGTTGCACCCTTGAGAGTGAATGCTGCTGGAGAAGTTCAGGCGATCGCCCTCGGTAACTACCCCAACGATCACCATTATCCCAACACTAATTTCTTGGTCAAACCAAAATCCCTCCGTTGGGGCGGACGTTGGACTGGGACACCGTTCACAATTCCCTACAGTTGCCTAATTCCCGCCTCAGTCGATGGTTTTCTCGTCTGTGAAAAAAATATTTCCGTGTCCCATATTGCCAATGGTGCCACGCGGTTACAGCCAATCGTGATGAATATCGGTCAAGCAGCTGGTATGGCGGCGGCGCTTTGCGTGCAGCGGGGTTGTCAGCCAAGAGATTTGCCAGTCAGAGTGCTACAAGAAGCATTGTTGCAAGACAAACAAGCTGCATCGGCGATTATCCCTCTATTTAATATGCCACCCGACCGCCCCGACTGGCTGCACTGGCAACGTTACTACTTGGATAACCCAGAAGCTTACCCTAAGAATGGTAATTGCCCCTTTACCAAGGATTGGGAATTGGGGATTGGGGAAGAGGAAAAAGTCTTACCTAGTCCCTCCCCAGTCCCCAGTCCCCAGTCCTTCTTCACTGGCATCTTCCAGCGCCGCGCCGAACAGGATTACATCATAACTGTTGCGGACGAGCAAACTTGGAATGCGATCGCTCTTAGCCCAGAGGTAGACCAGGCACTACAAACCTGCAAAGACCAACAGACACTCTGCTTTTGGGGACATCTCAACCTATCAGGTAACTGGTTAGTTGTAGAAAAGATTTTGCACAATCAGCTTCCACAGCAAGTCAAAAGTTAAAAGTCACACATAGTTAAACAGCGTCTTGGCAAGACATCAGCCGAGTGACTTTATGCAAGTTAAATCTGAAACAGGTTAGCAACAATTAAGCTTCTTTACAGAAGTTCATCCGGGTGCATAAATAGGAACTCCGTATCAGGGAGTATAACCCTGACACGGACATCTGCTATGCGCCCTTACACGTCTATCATGTTGTTGAGCTTGTTATCAATCTCTGTGGCAATTAATTCTGTGGGGATGTGGTCTAGCTTAACAAAAATACTCGGATCTTCGTTTGGAGATCAACAAACATCAGTTAAAATCGCTCAAGCCAAGCAAGATTGCCAATCTCCCCCCAGGGGAACCTCTCGCCGAGATACGGGTAAATGCTTTGATTGATTTTATCAGTATCGGTTCAAACTTAACAACAGGGAGTCAAGGAGCGCGATCGCCCATAGCGATTAAATTAATTATATTGCGATCGCCCGCCTTGAAGCCGGAAACAATCTCAAGAGTGACGCATTTCCACAGTAGACTAATCTTGACTCTGGATGAGCATTAAGCATCTGTTTAAATGTCGGCGTCTGCCAATGACGGCGTAAGTCCTTAATTGCTCGCTCCCAGTGGGCCTCGTGGGTAAAAAACTATCGACAGACAGCAAACAACTTCAAAAAGCCTGTATGCTAGTGTACCAAGAAACACTGTTTGACACGCCACATTGGAGGTATAGCCATTTATTCTTGCAACCATTGCTGTCTATGAGGTCTTTCTTTTCTATAATTAGAGATTATTATCTTGATACTATCGGGGTGCCTTGAGTTCAGCGGACGAGCGCGAGCCACTGGAACTCACTGCGAAGGTGAAAGATAAACTATTCACCAAGAAATACAAGTTTTATACTTTTGCGATGTAACCACCCCTCATATGATCAACGACCTCGATCTGATCAAACGCCTCAGCCCCGGTGCTATGGATCAGATCATGTTTTATTTAGCCTTCAGTGCCATGAGAACTGGCGGACACAGGCACGGGGCTTTTTTGGATGCTGCTGCCACGGCGGCAAAATGTGCCATATACATGACTTATTTGGAGCAGGGGCAAAATATCCGCATGACGGGACACCTGCACCACATTGAGCCAAAGCGGGTCAAGGTCATTGTTGAGGAAGTCAGGCTTGCCTTAACGGAAGGGAAGCTGTTGAAAATGCTGGGTTCCCAAGAGCCTCGCTATTTAATACAGTTTCCCTATGTGTGGATAGAACAGTATCCGTGGCAACCAGGGCGATCGCGCATTTATAGCACCAGCCTGAACGCTGACGAAAAGCGCTACCTTGAGGAAAAACTGCCCGCTAACCTGCCAGATGCCCAGCTAATCAACGCCTTTCAGTTCCTCGAACTGATTGAATTTCTGCACAAGCGATCGCAAGAAGATTTGCCAGAAGACCGACGCTTGGAATTGAGCGAAGCTTTCGCAGAACACATCAAGCGCCGCTTAATCTATTCCGGTACAGTGACCCGAATTGATTGTCCTTGGGGATTGCCCTTCTACGCCCTGACCCGCGCCTCCTATTCACCCGCCGAAGACGAAGAACGCACCTACATCATGGTTGAAGATACCGCCCGGTACTTCCGACTAATGAAAGATTGGGCAGAACGCCAGCCAAATGTAATGCGGATACTTGAGGAACTCGATATCCCGCCAGATCAGATTCAGGAAGCCATACAAGAACTCGACGTAATTGTTCGAGATTGGGCAGATAAATATCACCGTCCCGACGGTCAGCCAACTATTCTACAAATGGTTTTCGGGCCAAAAGAAGATTCTTGAATCCGGAATATCTCGTTTTCTCGTTCCCCATCCACAGCGTGGGAATCCCAGCTATGTTAGCGAAAGCGGCGCGTAGGCGGCGCTTTCGCCTCACCATCATTTCTTCAAAAGGGGAAGGCTCTAGCCTCCCCCTTTTAACGTTTCTAGGCGTAGTACAGGCATCTTGGCTGCCTTTCTAGAAGAATAAAAGAGAGTAAAAAAAACTACACAGATGAAATTTTAGAGGTTAATCTGGGAAGAATTAACCTAGAATTACGTAGGAATAAGAATAAAATGTCACCCGTATTTTCCATAAACCCATCGCCACAGAATGAGAACGCTCCGGTAGGTGTAAGGTATTTAGCCAGCCAAGAACATCTAACACTGCTCAGACAAGGAGTATCAATTTGGAATGAGCTAAGGAAACATAGCCCGGAGAAACTCTCAGACCTCAGCAAAGTAGAGTTGCGGGGGGTAGACTTAAACCGAGCCGATCTCAGTGGTGCCGACCTCAGCCGAGCCGACCTCAGCCGAGCCGACCTCAGCCGAGTAGACTTTAAAAGAGCGGATCTATCTTGGGCAAACCTCAGCCAAGCTAACCTCCGCAGAGCCGACCTCAGCCGCGTCGATCTCCGTGGGGCGGATCTTCGGGGAGCTGACCTTTCCTGGGCGGATCTCTCTTGGGCAAACCTCGAAGATGCGAACCTGGAAGGAGCAAACCTGCACAAAGCCGACCTGATTTGGGCGAACCTGCGCGCTGCAAACCTCCATCGGGCGATTATCTACGGCGTAAGCTTTCACAGGGTCAACCTTTTCAAGACCACCCTACCAGATGGCAGAGTTCATGATTAGGTGATGCAAATCTGGTGTGCTGCTACATTTAATTCTTGGCTAGACTTCTTAAAATTTTCTATGAATTTCCTGTAGTAGGGGCGATTTATAAATTGCCCCTACAGTTTTTATACAGAGAGTTATGAAATCAGTATTACTGCTTTGATGCACTGCACATTTTTATAACCTTTTCCTACATAATGCAAAAACAAAATGGGGATCATTCACCCCTTGCATAAGTAACCACTATTTGGTAACTAAAGATACGGAACAATGCTGAAAGCTTATTAGGATGACTGAGAGATAGGCATTGTAAAAACTAATGACAGCCAAAAAGAATCTAATCGTTATTGGCAATGGCATGGTAGGACACAAGTTCTTAGAGCTGATGATTGCCAAAGGAGCAACTCAGCACTGGAATTTGATTACCTTCTGCGAAGAACCTCGCGTTGCTTACGATCGTGTTAACCTCAGTGGATTCTTCTCAGGAAAAACTGCGGCAGATTTATCTCTGGTTGAACCTGGGCTATATCAAGAAAACGGTGTTCAAATTCATATCGGTGATAAAGCAGTTGCCATCAATCGAGAAGAAAAAACAGTCACATCTGCTAACGGTTTAACTGTTGCTTACGACAAAATTATTCTAGCAACAGGTTCCTATCCTTTTGTACCGCCCATTAAAGGAAATGATGCCAAAGGCACTTTTGTTTATCGGACAATTGAAGACCTTGAGGCGATGTTAGCCCATGCTAAAAATAGTAAGGTAGGGGTTGTTGTTGGCGGCGGTTTATTAGGTTTAGAATGCGCTAACGCTCTTAAAAGTATGGGTTTGACAACCCATGTTGTTGAGTTTGCTCCCCGACTGATGCCAGTGCAAGTTGATGATGCTGGCGGCAATATTCTTCGCAACAAAATAGAAGAACTTGGGGTGAGGATTCATACCAGTAAATCAACTACGGAAATTGTTAGTAAAAATGGCAAAGTCGCTAAAATGACTTTTGCTGATGGTTCCGAGTTGGAAACAGACATGATTGTGTTTTCGGCTGGAATCCGCCCCCGCGATGAAATCGCTAGAAGTTGTGGAATAGAAGTAGGCGATCGCGGCGGTATTGTTATTAACGAACAATGTCAAACATCTGATCCAAATATTTATGCTATCGGAGAATGCGCCCTCTATCAAAATCGCATCTACGGCTTAGTCGCTCCCGGTTATACAATGGCAGGAGTAGCGGCGGCTATCTTGTCCAACACAGCAACGAGCAGCTTTGCTGGCGCGGATATGTCCACCAAACTCAAACTTCTAGGAGTGGATGTTGCCAGTTTCGGGGATGCCTTTGCAAAATCTCCCGGCGCTAAAGAAATCGCCATCAGCGATACAGTTCAAGGTGTTTACAAAAAGCTGGTTTTAAATCAGGATGGTAGCCGTCTTTTAGGCGGAATTCTAGTAGGAGATGCTTCCGCTTACGGTACGCTGTTGCAATTTGTGCAGAATGCGATCGCGCTCCCGCCTCATCCAGAAGATTTACTCATGCCACCCCGCGAAGGTCAGCCTGCTACAGTAGGCATGGGTGTAGAAAGTTTACCAGATACTGCTCAAATTTGCTCCTGCAATAATGTCAGCAAAGAGCAAATTTGTACCGCGATTCAAGAAAACAATTTCACCGATATTGCCAGCGTCAAGAAATGTACCAAAGCAGGCACAGGTTGCGGCGGCTGCGTGCCGCTGGTGACGGATATCCTCAAAGCTGAAATGAAGAAGGCGGGGATAGAGGTTAAAAATAATCTCTGCGAACACTTCGCCTATTCCCGTCAATAAATCTATCATTTAGTGCGTTCTCAAAAAATCCTGGCTTTTGAAGATTTAATTCAAAAACATGGGCAAGGTAAGGGTTGCGAAATTTGTAAGCCTGCTGTAGCTTCTATTCTCGCTTCCACTTGGAACGAGTATATTTTGGAGATGCCTCACCTTGGGTTGCAGGATACCAATGATTATTACCTGGCAAACATTCAGAAGGATGGAACTTATTCGGTAATCCCACGAGTTCCCGGTGGTGAACTAACGCCAGATAAGCTGATTGTATTAGGAGAAGTTGCCAAAGATTTTGGTCTTTATACCAAAATTACTGGCGGACAGCGCATTGATTTATTAGGTGCGCTTGTAGATCAATTGCCCCACATTTGGAAACGCTTGATAGATGCCGGATTTGAATCGGGACACGCTTACGGTAAGGCACTCCGCACGGTAAAATCTTGCGTCGGTAGCACCTGGTGCCGCTTTGGTGTGCAGGATTCTACGAGTTTGGCAATTGAGGTAGAACTGCGTTATCGAGGCTTGCGATCGCCTCACAAATTAAAATCCGCAGTATCAGGTTGCACCCGCGAATGTGCGGAAGCTCAAAGCAAGGATTTTGGCATCATCGCTACAGAAAATGGTTGGAATTTGTATGTGTGTGGCAATGGTGGAATGAAGCCGCAACACGCGGTACTGTTAGCATCAGACATCGACAAGGAAACGTTGATCAAATATATAGATCGGTTCCTGATGTTCTATATTCGCACTGCAAATCGACTTGAGCGCACGGCAACTTGGTTCAACAAACTTGAAGGTGGAATCGAATACCTGAAACAGGTAGTTATTGAAGATTCTCTTGGCATTTGTGCTGAGTTGGAAGAGGAAATGCAGCACCTTGTCAATACCTATCAATGTGAGTGGAAAGCCACGATTGAAGATCCGGAAAAGGTGCAGCGTTTCCGTCACTTCGTGAATTCCGAAGAACCAGATCCGAGTCTGGTTCATGTAGAAGAACGGGGACAAAAACGCCCAGCTTATGAACACGAGAAAACCTTAGTTGGGATTTCAGAGTAACCCCACCTCCAACCCTCTCCCCACAAGCAAAGAGGGGGCAAGAAGTTAGTAGAGTGGGAATTACTCACCCCACAGGATAAGAGTTGCAAAGATTAGTTAGCAGGAAGATACAATGGTTCAAGCATTACCGATTCGTGAGACTATTACGCAGTGGGTTGATATTTGTCCCCTGACAGCGATCGCGCCTAATACTGGAGTGTGTGCTTTAGTTGAAGGTAAACAGGTGGCGATTTTTCGGGTAGGATATGAGGCTGATGTGTTTGCCCTAGGTAATTACGATCCCTTTAGCAAAACCTTTGTTTTATCGCGGGGAATTGTAGGCGATCGCAATGGCATCCCCAAAGTTGCATCCCCAATTTACAAGCAAAATTTTAACTTGCTCACAGGACAATGCTTCGATGACGAAACCGTAAGCATTCCTACTTTTCCAGTCAGAGTAGTTGAAGATAAAGTGCAAGTAGCCGTTAGCAAGTAACTACTGCTACATTTCATCAAAGAACCCGGTTTCAATAAAGAAACCGGGTTTTTTAATAGCCATACTATATATACAACTAATGAAAAGGAGTTCTCCTATGCAGTCTAAGGTAACTGATGGAGTGCGTTGGACTACTACAGATATAAACCTCTTACCTGACAACGAAGGCACGCGCTATGAGATTATTGATGGAGAGCTATTCATGACCAGAGCGCCCCACTGGAAGCATCAACGCGCCTGTGGCAGAATTTTTGGAGAACTTGATGATTGGTCTGTGTCTAGTGGTTTAGGGCAAGCCAGCATCACTCCGGGTGTGCTATTCAGCGAGTCAGACAACGTAATACCAGATGTAGTTTGGGCTAGCAATGAACGATTAGCCGTTTTGTTAAACGAGGCGGGACATCTGACAGGCGCACCAGAATTAGTGGTGGAAGTGTTATCGCCTGGTGCAGAGAATGAACGCCGAGATAGAGAAGCTAAACTCAAACTCTACGCCTCGCGGGGAGTGCAGGAGTATTGGATCGCTGATTGGCGTTTGCAACAAGTTGAAGTCTACCGCCGCGAAAATGCGACGCTGAGATTGGTTACAACGCTGTTAACTAATGATGAAATTAATTCTCCTCTGTTACCAGGTTTTACCTGTCCTGTGTCTCGGTTTTTTGTATAGGAAGGGGAAGCGATCGCTTTAAAATTTGAGTTCTACTCCATCTTGGGGTTTACGTTCAGTCTTTAAGGCATGGATATGGGTAAATTTCCATACATCCTGAATGCTAACAACAACGAATCCTAAAACCTCTAGGTCAGTTTGGAATTGAGCGCGATCGCTAAATCTTGAAGTTGCTTCGATAACGTGTAAATGACCATCCAGTTTAAGAGTGCGGTTCGCTTCTCGCAGGTAATCGGTGAAGTTCGCTCCCATGAGTGACAGGCAGAAAGCCGCTACATCAAGCCTTTCATCGTCAAGGCGAACGTGAGCCATGTCGCAGGCGATAACGTCCTTATTCACAGCAATATGGTCAAAGCTGTAAACTGTATGTCTATCGGACACCGCCTCAGCCAGCTTCGCCTCACCACAACCGAAATCACCGATAGTGTAGCCGCTACGTTGTTGGTACCAGCGAATCATTTCTTCATAAGGGATGACCGTCCAATTTTTTCTTGACTCAGTATATAAAGTATGATATTTCGCCCACTCCTCTGGATTCTCCTGTAGGCGTTGGTGAGTAGTTTCGCTGCGGGTTTGGTTCCAGTGGCGGTTCATGGCGGAAAAGTCGCCGTAACGCCGCAGTCGTCGCTGCACGTCTACTGGGTCGTTATCGGGAATCGGAATTACGATCTTCGGACGGGTGATAACTTCGACTTCGCCAGCTTCGAGGCGTTCTAGCCAAGCTATTACATCTTGATAGGCTTGGGCAGGCGATCGCAAGTATCCCTCTGGAACTACACCGTCAACAGCAGCATCGGCGATGGACTTTTTAAACCGCAGTCGCTGCATCTTCGAGTCGCACCAAGACCACCGCTGCTCATTTACGATGGCGTAAGTTAGCGGAATCACCATTGTTCCCTTGTTTTGGCATTGTCCTTGGCGGTAGATACGACCTTTCAGTTGCTCGAACTCAGCATGAGTCCAGGGAAGGACGTTAATGATTAATTGGTTGCAGACTTGCTGTAGACCAGGTCGATGGCATCGCAAACAGAATAAGTTTGGTAAGGTCTGGGAACAGACGAAGGTGACTAGTCGATTAGTGGTGAGTTACTTCAACTGGATTTGGCAACACAGTCGGCTTAAAACAACAGCAGCCCAACGAGCCGGATTAACACTAGAACCTTGGTCTTGGGATGAGCTAATCACTTATCCCACTATCATTTGACGCACTACCCTTTAAAGCACAAAATTTACCTATTGGGTTAAAAGCACAATCACCAGATGACTTTCTGAAGACACGAATATGAAACTTGATAGCTAAACGCTCACTGCTAATGTTAAATCTAGTAACGTTAGCAGTGAGAAATCAGCATGAAAGCACAGGTATTCAGAGGCGTTAATCAACTGAGTTACGAAGAAGTACCAGTCCCGGATCTTGCAGGGGATGAAGTTTTGGTACAAGTTCGGGTAGTTGGGCTTTGTCAGTCGGATATCAAAAAAATTCGCTATCCCCTGTACCAACCGCCGCGCATCTTTGGTCACGAAACGGCTGGAACTATTGCCAAAGTTGGGAGTGAGGTGACTGGGTGGCAAGTGGGGCAAAGAGTTGTGGTGATGCACCACATTCCCTGTATGCACTGCGGCTACTGCCTGAATGACAACTTCTCAATGTGCGATGTTTACAAAAATATCACTACTACGGCTGGTTTTACTCCCAGCGGTGGCGGTTTTGCAGATTTTGTCAAGGTTCCCGGTCACATTGTCCGCAATGGCGGATTGATTCCGATTCCAGATCGGGTTAGTTTTGAGCAGGCGAGTTTTGTCGAGCCTACCAACTGCTGTCTGAAGGCGGTGAAGAAAGCGGCTGTGGCTCCTGGTCAAACGGTTCTGGTGACGGGCGCAGGGCCAATTGGGCTGATGTTTATTATGCTGGTGAAGTATTTTGGAGCTAGAGCGATCGCTACCGATCTCCTACCTTCGCGCATCGAGAAAGCTTTGAGTGTTGGTGCTGAAGCTGCGTTCGATCCCCGCGACCCAGATTTTGTTAGCAAAATTCAAGCCCTCACTGGCGGTTTGGGAGTTGATACAACTCTCTTAGCAGTTCCAAGTGACAAAGCTTTTTTCCAGGCTTTAGATTGTACCAGAAAAGGTGGCAAAATTCTATTTTTTGCCGAGTTTCCCGATGAGGTAGAAATTCCGATTAATCCTAATATTTTGTATCGTCGGGAAATTGATTTAATGGGCAGTTATAGTTCATCCTATCGGGTACAAGCTTTGGCGGCAGATATTGTCTTCAATGGGCGAATTGATGTGGATGCACTAATTAGCGATCGCTATCCTCTAGAAGATTTGTCAGCAGCTGTAGAACAAGCGATCGCTCCTACCCCTGAAACCTACAAAATTTTGCTCTATCCCCAGACCGCAGAGTAGCAATTTTAACAACAGCTTTTTGTCTAAAAATCTCTCCTTCGGAGTATTTTTTAGACTTTACATACTGCTACAGTTAGTATTTATCATCTATCTGATGATAGATTTTTTTATGATATTTGGCTTTTAAATTGTGCTATATGGACTCATCCTCTCCTACACGCGGGCAACTAGAAAGAACCCTTTCGCAGAGGATTCAATCTTTATACCGCACTCAGCTTGGGCATCAGCCGAGTCAAGTTAGTTGCCAGATTTTTGATGAAAAACTTGCCATCATTCTAGAGAATTCCATCACCCAGCCGGAGCAACTTTTGGCTCAGAATGGTCAAGAGGAGTTAGCTGAGCAAGTACGCTCAGATTTAGAAAAGGCTCTACAGCCACAACTTAAATCCCTAATTGAGGAAGTGCTGGGTGTATCTGTGATCGACTTACTCAGCGATGCCAAAATAGAAACAGGTCGTACTGGTACTATTGTGGTCTTGTCTAGCGCTCCTCAAGTTCGCAATTCATGATAAAAAAACCAGAGAATAGTAATTATAACCCAGACAAGATGCGTGCGAGAACTGGGAATGAGATATTAAATTGACGAACAAATTTAATATTTAAAATTGCCCCAGATAGCGGAAAATAATAGTTTCTAGATCGTCAATTAGATAAGGCTTGCTAATATAGTCACTACAGCCTGCGAATAAAAGGTTCTTTCTATCTTCTGGTCTTGCCAAAGCGGTGACAGCAACAATTGGGATTGTCATAGTTTGGGGATTCTGCTTAAGATTGTAGACAACTTCTTCACCGTTCATATCGGGCAATAAAATATCCAACAAAATTAGTTTTGGCTGGTAAGTTTGTGCTAAAAGTATAGCTGCGTTACCGTTGGTGGTGGTGATGAACGAGCAATCGATAGCCAGTAGCACTTCGGAAAGCAGCAATAAGTTGTCTTCATTGTCTTCTACAACCAAAATCATCGGCTGTTTGACAATTTCTTGTTGAGTGTTGCTGTTAGCATCCGAATTTATGCTTTGTTCCGGGGAAGTCATCACTGCGCGAGGCTATCCTCTCTAAAAGCGGGCGATCGCAGAAGTTGCTCTCAATACAGTTCACTTAGTCTTACTTGAAAATCCCCGACCCCCAGGAATAAAAATTCTCGCCATTCTTCCCGCCGCTGCTTTCAACGACGGATTGCAAAAAGGTGCTAACAGCAGTTTCCCTCTGTCTTGCTTGAAGTATCTGGGGGAAGGCGATCGCTACACTCTTTCTTTCGGGAGTTTTCCAGGGGGATTAGAGGAATCGACCAGTATTGGATGAAACCTTAAGTGAACCGTATTCAGATTAATCCTATAACGAGGCATTCCCCAAGTGGCTTTTTTAGGCACTTTTACTGGACTGGCTCGTATTTGCCCCACTAGGTTGATGGCCCATGCAATTAAGGAGAACATAACAAGCTAGTGGCAGTTTGGCTTGCACCCTGATTTTACAGAAAAATAGACAAAAAATTGCATATTTGGGAGATAAATAGCAACTATTGCTAAATTCACTCAATATTACTCAAAAGGATGTGATGTATGACACCGAGACACTGAGTTTTAAAAGTCATCCATCGAAGGGATTGGGAAAAAGGCAATCATATAAAGGAAACTCACGCAAAAAAAGAATTCTTTTCTTCCCCAGTTCGGAGCAACGGGTATCGGGCTTATGAATCCCCTCCTCTTGAGTCCTTTACTTTGTCTAGGTGCTAAATATGCAAGTTTTAGTATTTTTATATCTATCTTTTGAGTAATTTTTTGAATCTTTATCGCTGTTACAGTCAAATTAAGAATGTATAAAAATTTATTCTTCCTCAAAGCGATCGCTATGCAGGAGAAATTAAAACCAACTTGCGCTCAATTAGAACAAACGCTCTCACAGCGGGTTGACGATTTCTGGCACACTCATCTAGGACATCACCCAAGTAAAGTTACTTGCCAAATTCTCGGTGACAAAATTGCCATAGTCATAGACAATTCCGTTACTCAACCAGAACAATTTCTGGCTGATAGTGGCAAAGGAAACTTGGTTGAGCGAATGCGGTTTAATTTAGATAAAGCAATTCACCAACAACTTCAGAATCTGATTGAGGAAGTGGTAGATATACCTGTAATCGATCTAATGCTCCACTCTAGCCTAGAAACAAGTCGTACCAGTAGCATTGTCGTTTTAGCTGCTGTGCCTATGACGCGCAATCCATCGGCACTTCCGCAGGAGCAACAACAGACCGATTCCGGGTAAGGTTCCGGTGAATGATTGCTTCTAAATCCTCAATTAAGTAAGGCTTGCTGATGTAGTCATTACACCCGGCTGTGAGGATGCGGTTTCTATCTTCTTCTCTTGCCAAAGCCGTTACAGCGACGACGGGAATCCCCCTAGTCTTAGAATCTTGCCTGAGTTGATGGACAATTTGGAGTCCATCTAAGTCAGGCAACATCACATCCAGTAAAATCAAATCCGGATGTTCGATTTCTACCTTTTCAAAAGCAGTATGAGCATCAACCGCGGTGATGACCGTGCAATTTAGAGGCTCTAAGACGTAAGTTAGTAGCAGCAAGTTATCTTCATCATCATCAACCGCCAAAATTACGGGTGCTTTGACAGCAGATAACTGCTCGTTGCTGCTCATAAAATCATGACCGCTACGGTGGAAAAGTTCCAAATCATCCATCCTCTATTCCTGGTAAATCCTCTACTGCCAGTAATTTTCACCAAGAGTGTGGACGAGGCATTCCTTCGGCGGCATTCCGGCGCTTATCCAGGATTGGCTCGTGCCTAATAACCTAGTAGGGCGAGTGTCGTTGCTAGGCTGAATTGATGGACACTCCACGCTAGTAGATGAATTATAACCTTAGTGCTATGTTACCTGAAAAATTACAAAATATAAATACTTTGTTAAGGAAGTACAACTATTGTATCCGTGCTTAATAGTCTCAAACCCTCTCTACAACAACAACTTAGAATAGAAATCTTCGGGAGAAGCTATAACGCAGACTTGTAGAGATTGGGGAGCAAGGGAGTAGAAAGGAAAAACTCAAGAATTCTTTTTTTTGCGTGAGAGCATTTTTCCTTTTTCCTTATTTACTGGATTTATTATAAACGGCTCTCCCGATGGAATTTGAAATAGGAGGGAGGATCGAATGGGTATTGCCACGATTAACCCAGCAACTGGGGAAACGCTACAAACCTTTGAGGCGCTGACGGATGCGGGGACTGAAACTAAGCTGGCACTAGCAGATTCTTGCTTTGTGCAGTATCGTAATACGCCAATGCCAGAGAGATCGCAATGGCTGATGAAAGCTGCTGACATTTTGGAGGGCGATCGCGTCCGCTTTGGCGAGATGATGACCCTGGAAATGGGCAAAACTCTCAAGTCAGCGATCGCAGAAGTGGAAAAATGCGCCCTCGTCTGTCGCTACTATGCCGAACGCGCCGCTGAGTTTCTGGCGGATGTACCCGCCCAAACTGACGCCAGTCAAAGCTTCGTCCGCTACCAGCCCCTCGGTGTTATCCTCGCCGTGATGCCTTGGAATTTTCCCTTTTGGCAAGTGTTCCGCTTTGCTGCACCAGCGCTGATGGCGGGTAATGTCGGCTTACTTAAACACTCTTCCAACGTGCCACAGTGTGCTTTGGCAATTGAAGAGATTTTCCAGAAAGCCGGATTTCCGGATGGAGCGTTTCAGACTTTACTGGTAGGAGCGGATAAAGTCGCTAGTATTATAGCAGACGATCGGGTGAAAGCAGCGACTTTGACCGGAAGCGAACCAGCGGGGATGAGTCTGGCTGCTGCTGCGGGGAAACAAATTAAGAAGGTTGTTTTGGAACTCGGAGGAAGCGACCCGTTTATTGTTTTAGAAAGTGCAGATTTAGATGCAGCGGTGTCTACTGCTGTAACTGCCAGGCTGCTGAATAACGGTCAATCTTGTATTGCGGCGAAACGTTTTATAGTGGTGGATGCGATCGCGGACTCTTTTGAAAAGCGTCTAGTCGAGAAGTTTGAAGCAATGAAAATCGGCGATCCTATGGATAAAGACACCGACTTAGGGCCGCTAGCAACCCCATCAATTCTTAAGGACTTGGATTGGCAAGTTCAAGAAAGCGTCAATGTGGGCGCAAAACTCCTCACTGGTGGAAAGCCACTATCTGACCGTAAAGGTAACTTTTATCTTCCCACGATTTTGACCGATATTCCAGCAGGTAGCCCCGCCGAAGCTGAAGAATTTTTTGGCCCTGTGGCGTTACTATTCCGGGTGAAGGATATTGATGCTGCAATAAAGTTAGCAAATGCCACACCTTTTGGACTGGGTGCTAGTGCTTGGACTAATGTGGAAGCAGAACGCGATCGCTTGATTAATGAAATAGAAGCTGGTGCTGTATTTATTAACGGCATGGTGAAATCCGATCCGCGTCTGCCCTTTGGTGGAATTAAGCGTTCCGGATATGGGAGGGAATTAGGTATCCAAGGAATTCATGAATTTGTGAATATCAAAACCGTGTGGGTGAGATGAAGTGAAAACGAACCACATAGGCGCTGAAGCGCCACAGAGAGGGACAGAAAAAATGAATACAGCTGAACTGTTAGTACGTTGTTTAGAAAATGAGGGAGTCGAATATATTTTCGGACTTCCTGGTGAGGAGAATTTGGACGTTTTGGAAGCTTTAAAAACGTCTTCCATTAAGTTTATTACTACACGTCACGAGCAGGGTGCTGCTTTCATGGCAGATCTCTATGGACGACTCACAGGAAAAGCTGGTGTGTGTCTTTCAACATTAGGTCCAGGGGCTACTAACCTGATGACTGGTGTTGCAGATGCTAATCTGGATGGTGCGCCTCTAGTGGCAATTACCGGACAAGTTGGCACAGACAGAATGCACATCGAATCCCATCAATATCTGGATTTGGTGGCAATGTTTGAGCCAGTTACTAAATGGAATAAGCAGATAGTTCGTCCTAGCATTACACCGGAACTTGTTCGCAAGGCGTTTAAAATTGCTCAAAGCGAAAAGCCAGGGGCAGTTCACATTGATTTGCCGGAAAATATTGCTGAAATGACAGCTGTCGGCAGTCCCCTTCACAAGGATGGGCTGGAGAAAACTTTTGCCTCTTTCCACAGTCTTGAAAAGGCATCTGAGGTAATTTCTCAAGCTCAAAATCCCTTGATTATGGTTGGGAATGGCGCGATTCGTGCCGATGCTAGTGAAGCCTTAACGGAATTTGCGACTCGCCTAAATATTCCCGTGGCGAATACCTTCATGGGCAAAGGTGTAATTCCCTATACCCATCCTTTAGCCTTGTGGAGTGTGGGATTGCAACAGCGAGATCACATCAGTTGTGCTTTTGATAAGACAGATTTGGTGATTGCGGTCGGCTACGATTTGATAGAATATTCCCCGAAAAAGTGGAATCCTCTAGGTGAAATCCCGATCGTCCATATAGGAGTTACACCGGCAGAAATTGATAGCAGTTATATCCCATTGGTGGAAGTTGTGGGGGATATTTCCGACTCGCTTCGGGAAATTATGGAACGTGCCGATCGAAAAGGCAAAGCCACCCCTTATTCCCTACAATTACGAGCAGATATTCGGGCAGATTACGAACAGTATGCAACGGATGATGGGTATCCAATCAAGCCGCAGAAAATAATTTATGACTTGCGGCAAGTGATGGGGCCAGAGGATATTGTAATTTCCGATGTAGGGGCGCACAAAATGTGGATGGCGCGTCACTACCATTGCGATCGCCCGAATACCTGTATCATTTCTAATGGCTTTGCTGCGATGGGTATCGCGATTCCAGGTGCCTTAGCCGCCAAATTAGTTTATCCAGATCGGAAAATTGTAGCCGTCACTGGCGACGGCGGTTTTATGATGAATTGCCAGGAATTAGAAACCGCCCTGCGTGTCGGAACTGCCTTTGTCACCTTAATATTTAATGATGGTGGTTACGGATTGATTGAGTGGAAACAACACAATCATTTTGGCGAGTCTTCTTTTGTTCACTTTAGCAATCCAGATTTTGTCAAATTTGCCGAAAGTATGGGACTAAAAGGCTACCGAGTTGAATCTGCATCCGACCTAATTCCCACCTTAAAAACTGCCTTAGAACAGGAAGTTCCTTCAGTCATCGATTGTCCCGTAGACTACCGGGAAAACTTCCGTCTGACGCAAAAAGCTGGCGATTTGAGCTGCAAAATTTGGGAATAGTTCTTTGCTAATAGCTAATGGAAGAAAGCCAATTTACAATTAGCAATTAGCTATTAGCAAACAACCAATGAAAGTTGCAACTTGGAATGTCAACTCAGTACGCACTCGCCTGGATCATGTGGTGCAGTGGTTGCAGGATAATCCTGTCGATGTCCTCTGCTTGCAAGAAACCAAAGTAGTAGATAAAGACTTTCCGCGATCGCCCTTAGAGTCACTAGGCTACTACGTCTACGTTTCTGGACAAAAATCCTACAACGGCGTTGCCATTCTCAGCCGAAAACCCCTTGAGGATGTCAGCGCAGGCTTTGCGCCTGTTTTGTGTAGGGATACGATGCCGTGTCCCTACAGCGAATTAGACGAACAAAAACGGGTAATTACTGGCGTTGTCGATGGTGTCCGCATCCTCAATCTTTACGTCCCCAATGGTTCCGCCGTAGGTAGCGAAAAATACGAATACAAACTTCTTTGGCTAAAAACCCTGCGCGAGTACCTGCACCTTATTTGTAGCGGAAGCGAGACACCTGCCCAAATTGGAGAATCCCCTCATCCAAAATCCGATCCCCCCGATAAATTGGGGGGATTTCAAGATTTAACATCCCTATGTATGTGCGGTGATTTCAATATTGCCCCAGAAGACCGAGATATACACGATCCAGCGAGTTATAAAGGTCGGATCATGGCATCCGAGGCAGAGCGTCAAGCCTTAAGCTCTATTTTAGAATTAGGTTTGGCAGATGCCTTTAGGAAATTCACAATAGAGACAGGACATTACAGCTGGTGGGACTATCGTGCGGGGGCATTTCGACGGAACTGGGGTTGGCGAATTGACCATCACTACCTGACACCAGACCTTTACGAACGCTCAAAAAGCTGCACCATTGATGTCACCCCGCGTCAGTTACCTCAACCCAGCGATCATACCCCAGTGATTGTGGAATTTTAGATTTCTCGTTCCCAGCTACTGGCTGGGAACGAGGAAAATACAACATAAAAAAAGGAAATTAACATCATGTTTTTAGTAACTGGAGCCACAGGAGGACTCGGACGGCGGATCGTGCGATCGCTTCGAGAACGACAAATGCCAGTGCGGGCATTTGTCCGCCTCACGTCTCGCTACAGCGAACTCGAACACCGAGGAGCAGAAATATTTATCGGTGACTTGCAGCAAGACAAGGATATCGAAAAAGCTTGTCGGGGCGTTCAGTATATTATCAGCGCTCACGGAGGTGAGGGCAATGCTCAAGCATTAGGCTACCGAGCTAATATTGAACTGATCGATCGGGCAAAAGAAGCGGGTGTCCAGCACTTTGTCTTTATTTCGGTACTGGGAGTAGATAGGGGATATGAAGATGCACCATCGTTTAAGGCAAAACGGGAAGTCGAAAAGTATCTAATAGCAAGTGGTTTAAACTACACCATTCTGCGCCCGTCTGGTTTTGCCTCAAATCTCCTACCTTTAGCAGAACAATTTCGGGAAACTGGGATTTATTTACTTATTGGCGATCGCCAAAGTCGGACTTCTATCGTGAGTACCGACGACTTGGCACAGATTGCTGTAGGCTCTGTAAGCGTTGAAGGTGCCAAAAATCAAATTTTATCCGTAGGCGGGCCAGATGTCCTCCAGCGTCAGGATATCCCTCGGATATTTGGTCGCATCTTCAACACAGAGCCGATTATCATCAACCCACCGCTGTTTGTGTTGGATGGGTTCCGGAGTGCTTTGGGACTGGTGAATCCGAAAGCGTCTAAAGCTCTTGGCACCTTTCGCACGTTGCTAGACAATGAATTTTTCTGCACGCCCCAAGAGGTTGAGAATTTAGAGACAATTTTTGGGATGAAGATGGAATCGTTGGAGAGTTTCTTACGGCGTTACTTGGGGGTTTGAGAATTTAGGGAAGAAGCGATCGCTTCTTCCCCGTTATCAGCTAACAATAATACCCATAGCTCAGTTTTATTTACCCCATCATTAGCTGTCAATAACAGCTTGGTATCAACATCATGCTAAAGCCATTCACCTGCATCGTTAATAGTTTTACAATTTGAAAAATTATTTGGCAATCCAAAAGTTTATAGTATATAGCATTCCTAAATAATTCATGAAGGCGAGCTTTCCGACTCCTTAAAGAAGTCAAGAAGCTGAAGGGCTAGATCACAACTCAAATAGGATTTCTATACTCGTGTAAGTAAAAATACTTTGAGTTATTTTTTTAACTCTTAAACTTAAGATAACCTCTTGTTAAGAAGAAGATAAGATAAATTCATATTGTTATACTGCTAGATAGATAAACTGTTTCAATAGTTGCACAAAAAGATGAAACGACGCAACTTCCTTTCGTACTTCCTGTTACTAATTGCAGGCTGTGCATCGGCAACAAGTAATTCCAATAGTATATATTCCAATTTAGATGCAAACGTCCCTGATACACTCCGATTTACAGTGACAGATACTCAGGGACTCCAACAGTTGCAGCGCGATTATGGAGGACTGCGTACTGCGTTAGAGGAGGTATTGGAAAAGAAAATTGAGTTTGTTCCTTTTGAAAGCTATATAGCTGCTGCTGCCGCTTTGCAGTCAGATCAGGTAGACTTTGTTTTCACAGGCCCCTCCGAATACGTAGTGATGAGTGCCAGGACGAATGCAGTTCCCATCATTGGAATCACGCGATCCAACTATTACCCAGTCATCTGTGTTTCTGCTAACAACAAGATCAAATCGGTAGCACAGCTGAAAGGGAAAAAAATTGCCATGTGGAAGGTCGGTTCAACAAGTGGTCATCTTGGCCCGACAAAACTGCTAATTGATGGTGGACTAAACCCTAAATCTGACCTAGAAATTCTTCTGTTAGGCAGTAAGGGATTACCCGCCTTACAAAAGGGTGAAGTTGATGCTTGGGGAGGTTCATCTGTCAAGTATGAGAAATTTCTGAAGGATGAAGGCTTATCTGAAAGTGCGTTGCCAGTGATCGTGAAAGGATCGTTCTTTCCCAACGATTTATTTGTTGTTAGTAGCAAGCTGGATTCAAGCTTTGTCAAAGAGATGGGCGATCGCATGATGAAAAATCAAGATAAACTGCTCCAAAGTCTTTCATCTGTTGAAGAAGGAAAGTTCAAAGGCTCGAAGCTAGTTTCTGCCAATGATGTTGATTACAACCAATTTCGTCAGGTATACAAAATTGTTGGGCAAGGTAGTTTTGTTCAGTAAATGCTTAACTAGATGAATCATCATTCTAGCGTAAATATCGATGTCATTTTAATTACATTTTTTAGGAAAATGTAAAAGGCTATGTTTTCGCCACTCCAGCTAAATTTACATAACAAAAGGAACATTTCAAAATTGTCCTTAAACTGGATAAGAGCCAAGATCCAACGGTTGAGTATAGCCAAAAAAATTGGTTACGGCTATACGTTGGCTATTGGGATAGCAGTTCTTGGAACAACTATTGGGCTAGTCACTGGAGACTATTACCAAAAACAGGCTCAGACACAGATGAAGATTGCCAATAAGCAACAACATCTCCTAAGTGATTTAGAAAATGCTGTTAATGCGGTACAGTCACATCCTCAACGGCTGGTCATCATTCTTGGAGAGTCAATCTGGTTTGACTATGAAACGGCTAAATTTTTGGGTGATGTTAATCGGGTTAAGAAACTCATCTCTGATTTTAAATTTTTCATAGAAACTCATCCTCGTAACTTAGTCAGAGACACCACAAATCTAAAGGATTTATTACAGGGGTATGAAACCAACACAGAGGCTTACGCTGGGCTGATGCAGTCTCTGTGGCAGCAAATCGAACCCCCTAACTTAACACCAGAATATATTCCAGCAGCACAGCAGCGGTTGTTAACTTTTATTAGAGGAAAATCAGCAACTGATATCACTGTTAAGTTTGACCGCCTTTCAGAAAGTTTATCCCAATTCAAAGTAGGTGCTGAATTTCAACAGGCACAAGCAAATCAAAGGGTTGAAGAAGCAGAAACATTAAGGCTGCAAATTATTGCTGTAAGTATGCTGTTGTCAGTTGCAATGGCAGTGGCTCTAGCGCTCATTACCAGTCGTGCGATCGCTCGTCCCATCGAAAGTTTGACTCAAGTTGCCAAGCGAGTCACCCAGGAAGCAAATTTTGAGCTGCAAGCAACTGTTAAAACGGAGGATGAAGTGGGGTCGTTAGCAATTTCTCTCAATCAGTTGGTTCAATGGGTCGGAGAGTATACCCATGAACTAGAGTTAGCTCGTCAGACGCTGGAGCAGCGAGTAGAGGAACGGACTCAGGAACTTACACAAGCACTTCAATACCTCAAAAGCACCCAAACACATCTAATTCAAGCCGAAAAAATGTCCAGTTTGGGGCAGATGGTAGCGGGGGTGGCTCACGAAATTAACAACCCGATCAACTTCATTTACGGCAACCTGGGTTACGCTAACGATTACACTCAGCAATTGCTTGAATTAGTAGAACTCTATCAGCAACATTACCCCGATCCAACTCCTGAAATTCAAGACAAAATTGAAATGATTGAGTTAAAATTCCTTGCTGAAGATTTGCCAAAACTACTATCCTCAATGAGGATGGGAGTTGACCGGATTCGGCAAATTGTGGTGTCTTTGCGTAACTTTTCTCGCCTTGATGAATCTGAGATGAAGTCAGTCGATATCCATGAAGGAATTAATAGTACATTATTGATATTAAATAATCGGCTAAAACACGAAATTGAAGTAATAAATCAATATGGAGACTTGCCCCTAATTGAATGCTATCCAGCACAGCTCAATCAAGTATTTATGAACATTATTAGCAATGCAATCGATGCGCTATTAGAAGAGTCTACCCAACCTAGCAAGCAAATTATAATTCAGACGCAAAGAATAGATTTTTCTCACATTCAGGTAGGAATTAGAGACAATGGTATGGGGATTCCACCAGAAATTAGAGATAAGCTGTTCGATCCATTCTTCACAACAAAGCCAGTAGGTAAAGGCACAGGACTAGGGCTGTCTATTTCCTACCAAATTATTGAAAAGCATAGAGGTAAGATAGATGTGATTTCAGCGATTGGGCAGGGGACGGAGTTTGCAGTCACTCTGCCTATCCAAAATAAGGGCTAACTGAATATGCAATTATATTTGCCCTTTTTACAAAATCGGGATGCTATGCTAACTATAGGAATAATGAAGGTATCACTAGATTAAAGTAAGTAACACACTCAGTGCTTACGATAAAAGGCTTGAGTTAACAACTAAAATATCAAATTATTATGCAAACACGCCTCACGTCTTCCCCAGCTCAAGCTCGTCAAACAAGAGGCCAACTTGCCTCACCAGAGGATTCTTTATCTTACGAATTGGGTAAGGCGGTGCAAGAATTACCGCCACTGTATACGCGATTGTTGGCAGGAAGTATTAGCTTATTAGTGTTGGGTTCGATTGCTTGGGCGCATTTTAGCGAAGTGGATGAAGTAGCTGTGGCTCCCGGTGAATTGATAGCATCGACACAAGTAAGGCCAGTGCGATCGCTTGGTGGTGGCATTATTAAATCTGTCAAAGTTAAAGAAGGCGATCGCGTTAAAAAAGGTGATGTCTTGGTGGAGCGAGATCCAGGCTTACCGCAAGCCGAAGTTGACCGCCTAGCCAAATCTTCCGAGTTAATTCAGGAAGACTTGCAGCGTCTGGAAGCGGAACGATCAGGAGCCGGAAGTGGTGGAAATTCGCTGCAAGATCAGCTTTTAACATCTCGTTTAAAAGACTTTGAATCGCAAAAAGCGGCGGCGCAAGCCGAAGCGAATCGGCAAATTGCGGTAATGAATGAAGCCAAAGTTCGCCTCAGCCGTCTGCAAGAAAACCTGATCAACGCCAGAACCAACCTCGCTAATGCCGAAACGAATCTAGTCAACGCCAAAAGCCTGCTTCCAAAAACAGAAGCCAACTTAGCGATCGCTCAAAAACGAGAAGAGGCTTTTAAAAGTCTGTTAACTCCGGGTGCTGTACCTCGGCTCGATTACATTGATGCACAAGACCGAGTAATTAGAGCGCAAGCTGATGTCACTAGGACAAAAGATGCGATTACCAACGCTGAAGACAAAGTAACTGAAGCTGAAGACAAAGTAAGCTCAATAGAAAAAGATATCGACGCTCAAGGTCAACAAATTCGCCAAGCCGAACAAGCTTATCAAAGCGCTCGCAATCAAGCTGAACGTTTGGGGTCAGAACGCCAGAGTGAAATCCTCACTCAATTCAACAGGCGACGTGAAGAACTAACAACAGTTGCAGGTCAACTGGAGCAGGCGAAAAAGCAGCGAGAAGTAGAAAATATCCTCGCTCCCTTTGAAGCTACAGTTTACAGCGTCAAAGCAACTAAAGGGCCAGTGCAACCAGGAGAAGAGTTATTATCTCTACTACCAGCAGAGGAAGAACTTTTGGTAGAAGTCAAAGTTCTCAACCGCGATATCGGCTTTATCCGTAAGGATATGAAAGCAAAGGTAAAACTAGCAACTTTCCCCTTTCAGGAATTTGGCACGATTAATGGTGAGGTAGTTCAAATTAGTCCTAATGCAATTGTTGATAAAGAGTTAGGCTTAGTTTTCCCCACCAGAATTAAACTGCAAAAACACACAGTTATGGTGCGTGGTCAAAAAGTAGAATTTACTCCGGGGATGGCAGCAACGGGAGAAATCGTAACTCGGAAAAAATCTATTCTCACCTTCATAATGGAGCCAGTCACTCGTCGATTTACCGAAGCATTTTCGGTAAGGTAATTATACTAATTTGCCTTTATTTCGTTACTAGGCAAGAGCCTAGTAACGAAGAAAAACAAAATTTCCTCTTGCTCCCCTCTTTGTCGGCAAAGAGGGGATGTTCTCGTGAGGAGAGAATTTAAACCAACAAACTCAAGTTGTAGAAACTACTAGCGTTGTTGAAAGAATTCACCCGCACGTAATAGGTTCCTGCTCCTAAGAATGTGTTAATTGAATCTGCCACAGTGCCAACCTGACTTGAGCTGGAAATTAGTAGCCCATTGATATTGAAAAGTTGCAAATTAGCATCAGCACTCAAGCCATTTAACGACAAACTAAAACTGCGACCTTCTGCTAAGTCAAAGCGGAAATAATCGTTAACGTCTGCACTGCTCACCCACTCGCCCAAAGTGCGACTTCCATTTAGCTGACCGATGTTGCGAGCAGTGGCAAAAGTGCTACCAGCAAAATCGGGAATTGTTGCAGACGCAGTTAGGTTATAGAAGCCGCCGCCGCTGCCTTGGTAAACTCGCACGTAGTAAGCACCAGGAGTTAAATTATTAAAGTTAATTGTTTCCGCACTGGTTCCTGTCAAGAAGGAGTTTGCCACTACTTGACCATTGATGTTGAGTAGTTGCAAATTAGCATCAGCACTCAAACCATCTAGTCTCAAACTCAGGTTGCTGTTAGGGCCAACGTTGAATCTGTAGTAGTCGTTGGTGTCAGAAGTATTTATGGCATCTTGGAAAGTACGAGTACCATTGAGAGGGCCAATGTCACGAGCTGTAGTCAAGGCGTTGCCAGCAAAGTCGGGCGGGGTGGCGGATACACCCAGGTTGTAGTTAGTGTTGCCACTGAACTGGTAAACCCGAATGTAGTATGTACCGGGTGCTAAATTACTTGTATTGATACTTTCCGCCAGGGTGCCGTCATTAACTGAAGATAGTAATACTTGATTAGCGCTATTGATTAGCTGCACATCAGCGTCTGCACTCAAGCCATTTAATGTGATGTTGAGATTGCTAGTTGGGTCAACTGTAAAACGATAGTAGTCATTTGTATCAAGGCTGTTAACAGCATCTCGGAAGACTTGTTGAGTATTGCTGATGGTGCCAATGTCGCGGGCAGTCGGTAGCGTGTTGCCAGCATTATCTAGAGTTGTAAATTGTGTGGAAGACAAACTCAAGTTGTAGTAAGTGCTAACGTTATTGAAGGAATTAACCCGCACGTAGTAGGTTCCTGCTCCCAAGAATGTATTAATTGATTCAGCAGTAGTTCCGACCTGAGCAGAAGTAGCAATAACTTGTCCAATACTGTTGTAGAGTTGCACATCTGCATCGGCACTCAAGCCATTTAGCGACAAACTAAAATTGCCGCCAGCATTTAAGTTGAAGCGGTAGTAGTCGTTGGGGTCAGCACTGTTCACAAAGTCGCTGAAAGTTCTACTTCCATTGAGCGAACCCATGTTTCGAGCTGTCGTAAAAGTATTACCCACAAAGTCGGGTACTGTTGCTGACAGGCTTAAGTTATAGAAGCTGTTGCCGCTGCCTTGGTAAACTCTTACGTAGTAAGCACCAGCGGTTAAATTATTAAAGTTAATTGTTTCCGCACTGGTTCCTGTCAGGAAGGAGTTTGCCACTACTTGACCATTGATGTTGAGTAGCTGCAAATTAGCATCAGCACTCAAACCATCTAGTCTTAAACTTAGGTTGCTGTTCGGGCCAACGTTGAATCTGTAGTAGTCGTTGGTGTCAGAAGTATTTATGGCATCTTGGACAGTACGGGTGCCGTTGAGTGCGCCCAAGTTGCGAGCTGTAGTTAAAGTGTTGCCAGCAAAGTCGGGTGGGGTGGCGGCTACGGTTAGGTTGTAGTTGGTGTTACCGCTGAACTGGGAGACTCGAATGTAGTATGTACCGGGTGCTAAATTACTGGTATTGATTTGTTCGATACCAGTGCCTTCCTGGTTGGAAAACGCTACCAATTTACCGTTACTTCTGAGCAGTTCCACGTCGGCATCAGCGCTCAAACCATCTAGTCTGATGCTGAGGCTGCTAGTCGGGTCAACTGTGAAACGGTAGTAGTCATTGGTATCAAAATTTGTAACTGAATCTCGCAATACTTGTTGAGTATTACTAATAGTACCAATATCACGGGCGGTAGCGATCGCGTTGCCGGCATAATCCACCAGTGCTGCGGATACATTCAGGTTGTAGTTAGTGCTAGCACTGTTGAAGGGAAAAACCCGGATGTAGTAGGTGCCTGAATTTAAGGTCGCATTGATTGCTTCAGCGGTTGCGCCCACATTAGCAGAACTCTGTATAGTCTGACCGCTGCCGTTGAGCAGCTGTACATCTGCATCTGCACTCAATCCGTTAACAGAGAGACTGAAGCTGCTACGACCCGTAAGGCTGAAGCGATAGTAATCATTCGGGTCTAGAGGACTAACATGGTCTGTAAATGTTTGGCTATTCGGAGTGATATTTAAACCTCTAGCTGTACCTAGTGTGTTTCCCGCTAAATCTACTGCTGGCATATGTTCACCCTGTACTACGTGTACTTACGTAATTGCTCCACAGCAGGGGTGGTAATGGTTCCAGAAACCATCCGGACATTTTGCGTAATTTTACAAAAACTTTATATAAAATTTATACAAACTTTATAACAGCAATAAGTGAGGGGATCGCGCTGTTTGGTTATGAACTAGCTAAGATTGCACTTTGGGAAGCAAAAAGCGCGATCGCCAGTTAATCACACTGGTAGCAAATTGACTCCAGGTAGGAGATAAAGCGTTTCTTAAAGCGGTTAAATTAATTGCTAATAAAGTTCCTTGGCTTCTATAGCAGCCCTAAATGGTTCGTGAAGGCGAGATACCCGACTTCTTAAAGAAGTCGGGTATCTGAAGGGCTGGCACCTCACAACTCACATAAGATTGCTATGAGACGTTTGTAAGTACCTGCATTTACATTGACGTTAATCGCTTCTGTAGTGCTGCCAAAGTTGTACGAACTTTAAACTTTAACGCGATCGCTATCAAATACCTGCACGTCGGCATCTGCACTTAAGTAGTTGAGAAGCAAACTCTTTCAAAAGCACCAAATCCCTAGCATTAAGCCTTGTTTCGATTCTGTGTATTCTTGCCATAGTTTTGAAAAATCACTTAACTAACTGCTATTAATTCACTCAAATTTGAAGAGTCAAGTGTTTGAAGCGCTATAGCAGTAGCTGAGCAGGTTTGACAGCTACAACGTAAAGCAGCAGCTAATATGTCTGATGATACGGGAGTAGATGTTGCTGAGGAAACAGCGGGGGTTGATCCGAGTGCTGTTCCCCCTGTATTGCTACCGATAGTATCAGGAATTGCTGGAGCTGCTGCTACTTCCCAAGTTCCGGAAGAAGTGTAAGTGTAATAACTATCTGCAATCGCAAACTTCATAGAACCACTAGATCCAAAGTAATCTTTGATAGTTATCGAACCGAAAGAATCTAGTTGTATATTTAGATCGGTATTGATGATTGAAGAAGTTAGATTGGAGAAGTTGTAACTAGATAAGTTGAGGACATCTAGAGAATCTGTAGATTCAAAGATATCGTCTCCAGTGTTAATGCCAAAGACATAGCCCAAGAAGGAGTTTGCCGCACTGTTAGCGATGATGTAATCGTTACTGGTTGAGTTGATCAAGTTTTCAATAGTTGCGCCGTATGCGATCGCAGTCCCAAATCTAGAGGTAGTATAGTTTTCTCCCGTACTCCGATCCTCATACGTTGTGCTGTTGTAGGCTGCTTGTGTTGTCAGCATCCCATTCTCCCGCATATCGAAGCGGTAGCCAGAATTAAGAGATGCCAAATCCGAGAAGTCCAAAGTGTCTATACCGCCACTGTCCCACAAAGTTTGCTTCAATTGGTTAGTGGAGCTACCCGACAACAGACTGTCGTTGCTGTAACCATAAACAGTATTAAAAGAATAAAGGTTGTTGCCTGAATTGTAATTTTTTGCACCATAGAGATATTGCAGCGCTCGAATGTCATAAGCCATTGGTGTTACTGCATTACTACCAACATTGTTATAGCTCATTATTGTGTTGGTATTGTTATCTTCCTCTGGTGACAAAAACGGCCCATCTCCTGACCCAGAACCGTCGTAGTTACCTGGATGTTTCAGTCCCAAAGCGTGCAATGTTTCGTGAATTAGTGTTTCGTATCCGTAAGTGCCAGGTTCGCTGGAAAAGCTGTTGACAGTACTGTTCTCATAGTTTTGGCTCAGATGTACGTCGCCTGCTATTTCATAATTACCTGGATAATAAGCATAGGCGTAGGCTGGCCCATTGGAGAACATATAGCGGATAGTTCCATAGCTAGTGGCGCTATCTGCAACTTCGACAAAATCAACGTTAATAAATGACTCAAGTGATTCCAAAACTGAGCGGACATTGGCTTTGACCGTTTCGCTCAGTTCAAAGACACTTTCATTTCCGTAATAAGAATTAGCAGCAGCACTACTAAGGAAGCTGTAGGTAATGGCTCCCCCAGTCGAGCTAGTGTCCCAATAGCTATCAGCCTCATTCAAGAGCGCATTAATGGCGTTATTATCTGTTGGAGAATAAGTTCTAGCACTAAGAGAATTAGAAGGGGCTATTGCAAGCTGAAAACTGTCAAAGTCGTAAAACTCACCTTGGTTGGCGTTATTTGCCTCGTTTGCCTCGGTGATATTACTCTCCGCATCCACAATCATGCCGAGGTAGTACGTCCCCGTACTGCTCCAGAAGGCATCGCTGGCTCCCGGTAAATTCAGGTTGTTTGTTAAGGTGTCTGTGCTGCTGTTACCGGAGAGAGAGCTAATCCATTGAGAACCGAGGCGGCGATCGCTGGTCGTAATGTTGCTATCCTGTGACAGGTAGAAGTCTACCCAGAATCCCTCGGCATTCCCACTTGTAGTGTTTTGAATTTCATATTCAACATTGAAGCTATTACCTGGCGTTAGGGAACTCTGCATCACGTTGAAGTTCGCGCCTGATAGGTCAGCCAACTGTGGCAGGCTGTTAGTAGACAAACTCAGGTTATAGTTGGTATCGCCAGAAGATTGCTTGACTTGGACGTAGTAAACACCCGCCGCTAAGTTGGAGAGGTTAATCGATTCTGCTAAGGTGCCACCATTTTCTGAACTTGCGATAATCTCATCAGGATCGAGCGCACGATTAGAGTTGGCATCCCGAATCAGATACACATCGACATTGGCACTCAGTCCATCAAGTGCCAAGTTGAGATCCTTGGGAGTAGTTAATCTGAAGCGATAGAAATCTTCCGGGTCACTGTCACCCACAAAATCGTTAAAAGTGCGATCGCTCAGCGACCCCACCCTAAAAGCTGTCCTCAAAGTATTACCAGGATCGGGTACAACACTGGCTGCACTAGAAGAACTACTGTTAGAAAATTGAATGTTCTTTCCAGCTAGGTTAAATAGTCTTGATGATGTTGCTGACAATAACTCTGAAGAAAGATTTACTTGTAAAGCGTCATACCCAGCTAAGGTTTCCCTTAGTAAGCTACCGTTTTCTAGCAGTTTTCTTTGTCTGAACATTTTCTTGCTTATTCTAAATTTGAACTACAAAGTCAGTGATTTTTACAGTTATTTAAAACTTAGACATCATAAGATATCCTCCCTACCATGAGGTGAAGATAAAAATCAATATCGACAAAGTAGATGCAAATTTATTGGGCAATTTTCCCGGACAGCGCAAAATTAGATACCTTTGGCAGAAGTGTAGCTTATTGAGCTTAATTATACATAAGAGCTACTGAAGTATCTTCCCTGATAACTTGCATCTGACCCAGAGACGCTTTACTCGTTTCTTGCTGTAATTTACACAAATATCAGCTATTGAAGCTGAACGTCGGTATATCTACAGGGGATATATTTTAAATTACTCAGAAAAAGCCATTAAAACAAGGGTTTTCTTTAAAGTTCATAAAATCTTTACAGTAAACAGTAAAAATACCGATAACCCACACCAAATGGGCAAAAAGGAAGACCCCCTTTGCTGTATGCGTTAAAACCAGAGACAACAATTGTCTAATGTATAACGAATGGCTGGATGCGATCGCGCCCGTCGGTGGGGCTAGGGAAGAAGGATGCTATGGGATCCCCAAAAATAAAACTTACTTTCCCGCACTCGGATTAAACTAAAAAACACTCAATCGAGTAACTTACGGAATCATAAAAGCAACAGCTTCAGGATTTGATTGAACAACTTGCTCACTTTGCCCAAACTGTTGATAACGAATCCGAGCGATCGCGTCCTGACCGCGCCGATAAATTCGCGATGGATATTGTAGGCGATACTCTAAAACTTTCCAGTGAGCCAAAATGGCAACCTCAACAGGGACAGCAATTTGGTATTTTTGGGTTAACAAAAGCTTCGGTGAACCTGCTTAAATTTTCAAATAAAAAAATAACTTTATCTGAAAAAAGGTATTAATACCTCTTTCTCTGTATAAGCTCTACCAAACTCCGCAGGAAGTGACTGAACAAATGTTTTTGGTTGCCCATTTATTTGATAGCTCTTTAACCCCTCAACCCACATTCCGCCCTTTCAACTGTCACAGTCGATAATTTTGAACAGGTAGAAGTAAGTGATGGCAAAGTTTCGGGTGCATCATGGTTTCTGGAGAAATTCGGGTTCAAACTCTTAACCACCTTGGTCTGATAGCAGGAGTAGTGGATGAAATCGGCATCGTTGAACAAATCGATCACAACTTAGGTAAGCATCCCAAAGAGTTGGTCAGTGCCGGTCAGGCGGTCAAAGCGATGATTATCAACGGCTTAGGCTTCGTGTCCGCGCCGCTGTATCTGTTTGAGCGATTTTTTGAAGGGAAAGCGACAGAACACCTGATTGGCCCTGGTATCCGACCAGAGCATCTCAATGATGACCGCTTGGGACGAGTGCTAGATCAACTCTATCTGGCGGGTCTGACCCCGTTGTTTGTCAGTATCGCCCTGAAAGCTGCCGCCAAATATGGAGTGGCGACTGATACTCTCCATTTAGACTCCTCATCGTTTCATGTGCATGGCGAGTACAAATCCGATGCGGCACAAATGTCTGTGGTAGCGGACAAGGCAACATCAGTTGAGCCTTCCTTTGACGAGGAAGCCGTCCCTAAACCCATTCACATCACTCAGGGTTACTCCCGCGACCACCGACCTGATCTCAAACAGTTCATCATTGACCTGATTTGTAGCGGGGATGGAGATGTACCATTGTACCTGCGGATAGCAGATGGCAACGTTAGCGAAGCGGGGCGCTCTTAGCGCACAGCTGACAAAGCGGTATTTGCCCAGTTGATGCTGGAGTTTCGCCAACAGCTTTCCTTTGATGCCCTGATGGTAGCAGACAGTGCCTTGTACAGTGCAGACAACCTAAAGTTACTGCAAGGCTTAAGATGGATTAGTCGAGTGCCACTGACTGTCGCTGAGGCGAAGCGTTTAGTTCATCAACTCAAGGCGGAAGAGTTTATTGCCACTCAGTTGCCCGGTTACCGAATTGCTGAACGTGAAAGTTTTTATGGAGGTGTGGCACAAAGGTGGGCGATAGTGGAGAGCGCAGCTCGCCAACAGGCTGATATCAAGCAACTGCATTCTTCTCTCGACAAGTTAGAGCAACGGTTGAACCAGCAACTTACCCAATTGTGCCTTACTGACTTCCGTTGCGAAGCCGATGCTCTTTTAGCCGCCGACCGCTTCGCCAAAAAGCTGGAATATCACTGTTTGCAAGCGGTCACGATTACAAAGCATAGCCAACACGTCAAACCGGGGCGACCTCGTAAAGATGCCCAACCCTCTATCACTTACCGAATTCAGGCTACCTTAGAGCGTAACCAAGACGCTATTCAAAACGCGATCGCTTCTTCTGGTCGTTTTGTCCTAGCCACTAACATTACTGACTCAGCTCAACTGAGTGCTGAGCTAGTCTTGCAAGAATATAAAGCGCAACAATCCCCGGAGCGAGGGTTCCGTTTTTTAAAATATCCCCTATTTTTCACCAACAGTGTCTTCCTCAAGTCGCCAGAACGGATAGCAGCGATGGCGTTTGTTATGGGTCTGTGCCTGCTGGTCTACAACTTGGGGCAGCGGCAACTGCATCACTCTTTGGTCCAGGCTGGGATGAGCCTTGACAACCAACTTGGTCAAGCGACTCAGCGTCCTACCTTACGTTGGGTGTTTCAGTGTTTCCAGGATGTGCATCTGTTGCTGGTTGGTGGTATCAAGCAAATTGCTAATCTGACTCAGGAGCGTTTGTGGATACTTCGCTTTTTTGGACCAGCTTGTCGTCAATACTATTTGCTGCTTTGAGGGTTATTGCTAAGCGATGAGGTCAAAATTATCGACTGTGACAGTTGAAAGGGCGGAATGTGGGCCTCAATAGCCATTGCAAAGCCTAGCAGCTAGTTATCCGTAGAAAAGAAAAATAGAGCAAGAACAACCTGTTGCAAGTGCATCCTTACCTTATCTAACTGAAGTGGTTTTTTGTTTTTCTTGGGGCGACCAGAAGCAGTGCTGTCGTTAGGAGCGGGCCAAAAAGTCTTACCATATTAATATGGAAAATGCGCCTACCCCAACAATAGCCGCTTACTTCTCATCCAAAGCTTCACTCCCATCCCACCCCGCCGGAACGCCAGATGTCTGATACTTCTGGCAGCGTTTCACGTATAGCTTCGCCGCTTTGTCTTGGTGATTTTTTTGTAGAACTTCCTTGAAGATTTGCTCTGCTTGTGCAAACTTTTGTTGGTAATAGAGAATAATGCCTTGTTCAAAATCGGTTCGAGTTTGCGTCTTGAGGTTGCGGATAGATTCTGGTTCGCCAGAGAAAACTTCAAATACAGCAACCGGAGCCTGTTTTCCTTTGACTCGAACGCGGTCAAGAAAACGATAGCTGTACTTTGAAAGTTCATCTAGTTGATACAGAGCTTGTTCGCTGATTGCGATACCCACGCCATACAGTTTCGTTAAACCTTCCATTCGAGAGGCGAGATTTACTGCATCAGAAATCACGGTGCTTTCCATCCGTTCCGACTCGCCAACAGTACCCAGCATCAAACTACCACTATGCAAACCAATGCCAATGGAGATGGGGACTTCTGCTCTTTGTTGCCGTTCTTCATTCCAGAGTGCAACCTTTTTTTGCATAGCGATCGCTGCTAGAACTGCATCCTCAGATGTCTGGGGAAACAGTGCCATTACGGCATCACCAATATACTTATCAATAAAACCATTGTGCTGACGGATGACTGGGCCAACTCGGCTCAAGTAAGAGTTGATAAAATTAAAGTTTTCCTTGGGTGACATCCCCTCGGAGATAGTTGTGAACGAGCGAATGTCAGAAAACAAAATTGTCATTTCTTTAAACACCTGATCGCCTAACTGCACATCTAGGATGCTTTCTTTTTCTAAAAAACGCAGGAACTCATGAGGAACAAAGCGCTCGTAGGCAATATTTAAGGCTGATAAGTTTGTATAAAGACTAGCATTTTCAATAGAAATAGCGGCTTGGGAAGATAGGAGGTTTAACACTTCCAACCGCTCTGAAGTAAAAGCTCCCTCTGTTAAATTATTTTCTAAGTAAAGAATACCAATTAATTTTCCCTGATTTATCAAGGGCGTACAAAGAATAGATTTTGGTTTATTTTCAACAATGTATTGCTCGTTAATAAATTTTCCTTCCCGAACCGCATCCTTTAAAACCAAATTATCCTGAGTCCTAGCTACATAATTAACAATTCCTACTGAAAGTTTGCCACTATTTTCGACTGGAAGTGATTGCAGCAGTATCACCTCATCTTTATTGACTGCACCTTCTGCTTGAATCAGGAGGTTATCTTTATTTTTTAGAATTAAAAAACCTTTTTCAGCTCCGGCGTTTTCAATTACAATTTTCATTAACTTGGCCAGCAACTTATCCAGAATGATTTCACCAGAAAGCGCTTGCGAAGCTTTTACAACTGTATTTAAGTCTAGAACTCCTGCATCCTCACTAGAGGTAGCAATAGAATAAGTTGTAGAGGTATCTTTAATTCCTGTCGCTCTATAAAGTAAATTAGGATAATTAGTATTTAACTCTTTTACCTTGCCTGCTGCCCCCCATTTAGTATAACCATAACGAGCTTCCATTAGATAGGCTTTGGCAATAATATCAAACCCTTTGTCAAAGTAAAATTTAGCAGCTAATTCATTAGCGATCGCTTGATTTTGAATATAATCATTTTCTTTAGCAGACTTGATAGCTTGCTCGTATAACTCCATCGCCTCTTGGGTTTTGCCGGAAATACGAGCCATTTCAGCAGCAATGAGCAAGTATTTATGTAAAAAATTCTCAGGGCAATTATCAGCCCAAACTTTCATTTGTTTTTGATTTCTCTTTAGCGTTTTCCAATACTCTTTTTTTTCCCCCTCATTAGCCGTACTATAAAGAGCAGCCAGAGTTAGAGAATAATAGAAGTAATGCTCCGCAACTTGCATTAAACCTGATACAACTGGCAGAGTTTTTTCTGAATCTAATGCCATCTTCAAAGCATTGGAGTAATCCTCAAAGATGTATAATGTTGCGAGTTTTACAAAATAATACCAATTGAGAGGAATTGCCAATCCAGCATAAGCCCTTAGTTGCTCCAAATGTTTTTCTTCATCATAAAATTCATTACTGAAACTACATTTATCTTTGGTTAAGCCTTTCAAACATAAACTTAACTGTTGCGTCACCAGAAAAAAGTTTGGTGTATATATTTCTCCAACTTGATTAGCATAATCGAGAGACTTTTGATTTTCGATATAAAGATTATCTAGATAATCTCCGGTAATAAAACTTCTCATACTGAGAACATTGTTGGTATAACAAGCCCAAACTATGTCCCCTGATTCAATCCCTGCTTGGTAAGCAGTTTTTAAATGAATAATGCCTATTTTTGAATGCTTAGTCCAATGATTAACAAAGCCACCAAACAAAAAATTTACTTTACATTTCAATTCGCTGCTATTAAATTTTTCAATAATATTCAAAGAAAGTTTACCAAACTCATAGCGAGATTGAAAATCTCCTAACCTTTCACCTAAAAACCTACTTAAACCCAAATAACCCATAGCAGAATTTGCTGCATTTCCATACCTCAATGATAGAGAAGCCTGCTTCAAATACAACAGGTCAGATAAATCCATGTTTGTATAATATAAAGCAGGTATTACGTGCGAAATTAAATTAATAGTTGCTAACCTATTCAGATCAGTCATATCCGGCCTATGAATTAAATCTTTAATGCTAGTATCGCCGATACTTGACCGAATATCTTGAATTTCTAGTTTTAATGCTTTCTTAATTTCCCTGGTTTTCTCTGGGACATTCCAACCCAGCAACTTTAAAGCTTGCTTACCTAATTCAACGACTTCTGAAAACTTGCCTAAAGTTGTATATGAAATAATTTGAATGCCGTAAACTTCTACTTTTTCTAGATTTGTCTTGGCATTTTGCAACAAAATGTTAAATAGATTATCAGCTTGCTCAAAGTTTTTACAAAGGTATTCGCATTCAGAACGCTCCTTATATAAATCAAAAGTTAGCTGATAATCGCTTTCCCAGCTATCTGTTGCTAAAAGCTTCATACCAGTTGTTAAATATCTTAACGCTGGTTCGTATGCAATCGAAGCCTTGGCTTTTTTTCCAGCCGTTAAATTCAATTCAGCAAGTTTATGTCTGGCTTCTTGGTTAACAATTAGCTCGCTTCCAAAGTTTAGCTGATTAACAATATCAAATATTTTTGATTCCCGTTCCTCTAAACTAGTATTACCTAAAAGCAGTTGACCAATTTTTAAGTGAAAGTCTTTTTTATTTTCTTCAGGAATCAGGGAATAGGCAGCTTGCTGAACGCGATCGTGTAAAAATTTATAACAAACTAATGTATCAGTGGAAACTAAGTAATTATTGGCTTCCTGTGCATCAAAATCTAGGAATATTTTGTAATTATTATCGAGGGGTAAAACTAACTCTTCCCGAATTGCTTCCCAGAGATCAATAGCTGTTGCTGCTGGAGAGTTCTCATAAACAAATGATAAAACTTTTAAATCAAACTTATTACCAATACAAGCCGCTAACTTAAGTATTTGCTGTGCGTTATCGGAAAGCTTTTGAATTTTCCCAGCCATCAATTCAACGACATTATCTGTTATGCCAACTTTTTTAATTTCCTCTAAATTCCACTGCCACACAGCTTGAGCCCCCTTATTAAGGACGGATTGAGAGGGGACAAAGTTCAATAGCTTTTCTTCGTAGAGAGATTTTAAAAACTGGTTGACAAAGAAGGGATTGCCATTAGTTTTACGAATTACTAACTCTGCTAGAGGTTTTGACTCGACTTCATCACAGCTAAGAGTCTCGCTAATTAATTGGTTGGTATGACCTAAATCCAAAGGTTTTAGGTTAATATGATTGACAATAGCATTGGCAGAATTAATCTCATCTAAGGTCATCATTAAAAGATGAGAGGCATTCACTTCATTATGTCGATATGCCCCAATTAAAAATAAGTATCGGCTATCTCTCGCCGTCATTAGCAACTGAATTAGATTGAGGGATGCCGAATCAGCCCATTGTAAATCATCAAGAAATACAACTAGGGGATGTTCTTTTTTGGCGAATACTCCAATAAATTGTTGAAAAACTATGTTGAAGCGATTTTGCGATTCTGTTGGTCCTAGTTGGGCAACAGGCGGCTGTTGTCCAACAATTAGTTCTACTTCCGGAATCACATCAACAATCACTTGACTGTTGGCACCAAGGTCATTTAAAAGTTTTTCTCGCCAGGCTGCTATTTTTTCTTGACTTTCAGTTAAAATTTGACTAATTAATGACTGAAAAGCCTGAATTAAGGAAGCATAAGGAATATTTCGTTGAAATTGGTCAAATTTCCCAGAAATAAAATACCCTCTTTGTTGGACAATGGGTTTGTGAATTTCATTGATTAAAGCTGATTTACCAATACCTGAAAATCCTGAAACTAGCATCATCTCGGTTAAGCCTTGGCTTACCCGCTCAAAAGCCGCCAGCAGGATGGTTATTTCTTGTTCCCGACCATAGAGTTTTTGTGGAATCTCAAATTTATTGGAGAAATCCTGCTTACCAGGTATGAAATTTTCAATCTTCCCGGTAGTTTGCAGTTGCGTCAGACAAACTTCTAAATCAAACTTTAGACCGTAGGAACTTTGATATCTGGCTTCTGCTGTTTTGGATAACAATTTCATGACTATATTAGAAATAGCCAGGGGAATCTCCGGATTTAGATGGCTCGGCGGAACTGGTTGTTTAGCAATATGACAATGGACTAATTCCATCGGGTCTGTTGATTGAAAAGGCAACGCCTCAGTTAAAATTTGATAAAAAGTTACGCCTAATGAATAGAAGTCAGTCCGATAATCGATTGCTCGGTTCATCCGGCCAGTCTGCTCTGGCGACATATAGGGTAAACTCCCTTCCAGAACATTAGGATTTCTAATTTCTTGGGTTTCTCTGGAAAGAAGCGAAGAAATACCAAAGTCTATTATTTTTACTTGTCCTGTATGAGGATTTACCAATATATTTTGAGGCTTTATATCTTTGTGTATAATCTGATTTTGATGCAGTTTTCCAAGCCATTCAGAAATTTGAATAGCTATTTTAAGAAGTTCTAGCAAGTTCATTTTTGAGGAATTCATCGCTTTTTCGAGCGATTCACCGCCGAAATCTTCTAGCACTAATACGCAAGTGTTGTTATAGTTTTCCAGCTTGTAAGGTTTAACAATCCCTAATAAATCTAAATTCTTTACGATTTCATATTGATGTTTGAATTTAGCAATATCGTTAAGGTCTGGATATTCTTGATTAAGAATTTTAATAACAACCTTTTGCCTATCGAGTTCTCTAAAAGCACGATAAACTAATGATTTTGTGCCTTCGTGAAGGACTTCAATAATTTTATAGCCTGGTATTTTTAGCATTTTAAATTCCTCAGCTAGTCAATCTATAAATAAATACTCCCTAATGATAAACCTTCTGTTGTTGATGATGACTTGAATGATGCTAAGGTAGTGATGCCTTGACCTTAATTTATAGCTGTGCCGTAGTTTAATAATCTGTTAGGACAGCTTTTCAAGCATTGTTTGTGCTATTGGTTCAATTCTTGAAGAAAAGCTTTTTTCCACTATATAACAATATAGTGGAAAAAATTCTTAAAAATATCTCATGTATTTCTTGACTGTCTATCAAAGTATGGATATACTTCTTGACTAAATATCCCCTGAATTTCTGGAGATTTATGGTTCACCAGTTCCTCGTAATCTTGACGTACAGGGACTTTGTAATTGGCAGTGCGGGGTGTAATTTTTGGCAACCATGTTGTATGTATTGTATAACCAAAGTTTACTGAAGGATGACTCAGTTTGCACAAAGGTCCCTGTGCCAAGCTTTGAGCATTGAAAATCCAAATCTCTTTACCGTGTTGGGAGACAACGGTACACACGATGTAACCGTCGGTTGAATCATTGTTACTATTAGCACTTGGCACAAATTGCGGTGAATTCATGATGTGGCTGTCCCAATGTTTTTGGTCTTTGGAGACAAGAGGAAATTCATAGGAGTCCGCGATCGCCATCTTTTTTGTATCCAGTCTAAACAAGCAAGAGGGTCTGCCTTTGCCAGAGTCTGGAATATCCAGAAGTTGCTCCAGCGGTATTACCCGATACTTATAGTTTTTGTACAAATCAAAGATGAACTCAGTCAGCAATTCCTGCCAAAAGCCAAAAGACTGCCAATAGATGTTCTCAATCTTATCGGTTGACGTTCCGGAAGATTGAGTGTCGCGGTACGTGTAGAGTGATAGCCCCCAAGTACGTTTAGTATCAAAGATAACCTTTGACTCAATAATTTCTGCTTTTTCAGCATCAATTACATAGCGTCCTAGACGACCGATATCCATTGCCCCAACTGATAGCATTCCTTCCAGATGAGGCGATGCAGGCTTGCCATCGTAGGCAGAATCATAACGCCGCACCCATTCCGAGACATCAGTAGCGCATTCGTGGGCGACATGAAGGGTAATTTGCCCATTGGGGTTGTCGTAGTCTACTAGAAAATGGGCAGCTTCCAGGGGAAGTACCACCTTGTGAGCAACAACTTCAACTTCTTTGTCATTATAATATGCTGGATGTTGTCCGGCTTTCAGGCGATCGCGTCGCACAATATATATACTCGTGTCCGGAAGTTGCGATCGCGTCAGCAACTTTCTCAACAGTCTTTCTGCCTGCTTACTCCCTGAAATCGGGTTATTCAAAATCTGTTCCATGCCAAATTTCAGGCAAGTATCCATCAGCACCACATAATCCCGACTCACCGCTATCTGGTGCATAGTTTGCTCAATTCGGACAGGTTTACCATCCGGCAAAACCAGCTTCCAGCGTTCAAACTCACCAACCCCATTCCAGCGAATTAAATAGACAAAATCCGCAATTCCGAATAGTTTCTCCAGCCAGCCTTGCAAAAATTGCCATATGCTCTGAGAAAATTGGGAGAATGAATCGAAGATTTTTTTGACAAAATCTTGTTCGTCAAAAAAGGAAGCGATCGCTTCCAGAAGTTCCTCCACTTCTTGCGGAAGTTTTTCCAATTCGTAAACCAACCCAATAGTTTCTAAAAAATTCGCTAACGACCTACCATAATTAACAGTAAACATCTCTTCAGTGCGGGCATCAAAACAAGGATGCGCCGTACTCAAAACAGGTTGAAAGGGAATATTCAACTGTATCCCCGGACACCACTCTTTATTTGTCCCAACTGCCGTTACTACCTCAAGCGTCTCCAAGTCAATCTCATACGGACGACCCCCATCAAAAGTCACCAGCAAACGCTCATTTTCCTCACCAGAGAATTTCATCGGCAGAAACGCGGTATTTAACTGATCCCGCATTCCCAGATGCAGAGAAAACCGCGCCATGCCATAATCGCGAAACTGATACTTGTCATAGCGGCTTCCAGGTCGAGTTGCTTTATCAGCGTAATAGCAAGGTGACTTAGCAATCCGTGTCTTCAACCACACTTCACCAGGCTTGTGAAAATCTAGGCGATAAATCATGCCATTGCCATTCCAAACATGGGTGCCGTCTGGATTTGGCAAACCCCCGGAATTGACAGAACCCACGGGTGCCACGATAAATACATGACCGTGGAGATCGTGCGGTAAGTTTCCCTCAACCACCTGCAACGCCACATCCGTGAGTTCGCTAGCACTTGCCGTCATCATCCCCTCTGGGAAGGGAGGCAAACCGCCTGGGTTAATTGCTTCAGCCTGGTTTTGATTGGGTTCGTTCATATCGCGCTAAAACTCGCTATTTATAGAATTCCCAATCAACCATCAAATTGACCAGACGGCGGATCGGCATCCCAATTGTACTAACTCTACATTCCTACTTTAGGCAGATGCGGAATTATTTTCAAATTCGGGGTAAATTTTCTCCTGAAACAGCTTCTCAATAAGCGGAGATTTCGTATCCTGCACCCGCTGATGATAATCTTCACACACCGAAATGTTGTAGCTAGATGAGCGGTTGCCAATATTTTGCAACCAAGTTGTGTGTACAGTCATACCGATGTTTAATTGGGGATGGCTCAATTTACATAAGGGGCCTTGTCCTCCACGATTTAAGTCAGCAGCATCGAAAATCCAAATTTCGCTTTTGGCATCGCCGGAATTAACAACGCAGACAATATAACCGTCCGTTGAACCACCGTCACCATTACGGCGGGGTACAAACTGCGCCGAGTTTCCGAAGTAGCCGGTCGGAAATTTGTAAGTGTCGCATATTTTCATCTGCTTAGTATCTACACGGCATAAATTAACAGGTATGCCTTGTTTAGTAACTTCCCGCACCTTCTCTATCGACACCTCGCGATATTGATAGTCTTTATACGTGTCGAAGGCATACTGTGATAGCAGTTCTTTCCAGCATCCCCAAGAGTTCCAGTAAATATTTTCAAACTGCGCTGTCGGCACAGTACCGCTGTAAGCATAAATCGCTGTTGCCCAAGTGTAATCAAAGTTTGTGAGCAGAGATGACTCAACTAGCTTGCCACTTTCTCCATCAATTACATAACGTCCGAGATGGTTAATATCCATGCCACCAATCGACATTCCATAAGGCAAATTATCAGTGCTGCTGACAACAGATTGGTCATATTTGCGAATCCATTCAGACGGGTCCCAAGCGGTATTATGTGCTAAGTGCAGCGTAATTTGGTTGTTAGGATTTTCATAATCTGCCAAAAAGTGGGCTGCACCTCGCGGAATTACCACTTTCTTTGCCTTAACAGTTGAGTTTTGGGTATCGAGGTCAGAACGGCGCACAATATATATAGTCGTGTCAGGCGTTTCTGGATAGTCAAGATATTTTCTCAGCAGATTTTCTATTTGCGGATGCTTTGGCAAAGGACTTGTCAGCAGTTGCTCTGGGCCTAGTTTGAAAACTGTGTCCATCAGCACTACATAATCTTGAGTGACTGCTATTTGGTGCATACTTTGCTTAATTTTCACCGGAGTAGTGCTTTTTCCCTCATCTAGCAAAACTTCCCATTTCTGCAATTCACTTTCACCATCCCAGCAAATTAAGTAGACAAAATCCTCCATCTTTCTTGCTGCTGGCAGCAGAATTTGTGCTAGCTTTACAAGGTTGAGTATTTCCAAGCAAAGTTCGTGAAAATTCTCAATTCCTTTCTCCAGTTCATATTTGAGAACTTGAACTAATTCATTCCAGATTTTTTCAAATCTTTGGGGAACATCTTTTTCTAGTAACAGAAGTTGCAGCAGTTCTCGAAAAATCTCAACGAACTCTTCTATCTCTTTCTCTAATTGTTGGTTTAAAAGGAATTTCAGCACTTCTTTACATAAATCATGAAAGATTTCTTCTCCCAACGGCAGCTTTGATTTCGTCGCCACAAGCAGTTGAGTAGGTTGGGAAACTTTCGTCAGTCGGTCTTCTACAGCTTTCAAAAAATCTTCAAATTCTTGCAAAGGTTTTTCTATATCGTTAAAGAGTAGGGGAGATAAGGCAGTAGCAATTGACTTACCATAATTAACCGCGAATAGCTTTTGCGTGTTGGTGTCGAAGAAAGGGTGAGCGGCGGTTGTAACAATTCCAAAGGGAAGCGGTAGTTCAATTTGTTCGCGCCACTCTGAATTTTTGCCTACAGGCGTAACAACTTCCAGAGTTTTGGGATCAATTTCATAGGGCCTTCCAGCATCCCAAGTAATTAACAAACGCTCATTTTGACCGGGAAATTTCATGGGTAAAAATGCTGTATTTACCTCATTGCGAAAGCCCAGTGATGTTGACAACCGAGCCAGACCGTGATTATTAAACCTAAGCTCCTCATATTCCGTTCCAGGTACGCTGGCTTTGTCAGCATAAAAGCATGGTGTTTTGGCAATTCTTGTGGTCAACCGCACTTTTCTCTCTTCTTGAACTTTGTCAAAGTCGAGGCGGTAAATCATAGCATCGCCATTGAACAGTGGCGTACCGTCGCTGGATGGGTGGATTTGAAAAGTGCCGGGAACAGGTTTGCTGTCAACAGAACCCGCTGGCCCAATAATGAAGGCGTAGCCGTACAGTTCTGGTAGCTCTCCTTCAATTGTCAGTTCCAGGTAACTCAACTCTTCCCGGCTGACTGTGAGAACTGATTTTGGGAAGGGTGCGGACAAAGATTCCGGTGTGTAATTATTGGTCATTGCTTTAGTTTTAAGTTACTTCGTTTATATAGTTCCCAAATCAACCATCAAATCACCTACCTCTTTTTGAGGCGTGGAGAACTCGGTGCTTGGCAAAATCCAAAATCATCCCAGCTATAGCGAAGAAAGCGCATATGCTAGAACAACAGCGACATACGCGAAGAGTTAGCGCAACAGAGCAGCCGCTACACTAACTCCATCGGAAATTTTTTCGCTGCCGCAAAATCTAAAATCAATATAAGCTGTTCTGCAAACAGGATATCCTGATGTATTGGCAGCAACAGCTAGGGAAGAAGCAGTGCTAGACCTTAAGCAGATACGGGAAAATCCACAAGACGTTCAAGAGCGACTGAATCATAAAGGCGCTCATCATGACATAAAGCCGATTTTGCAGCTAGACCAGCAGCAACGGGAACTCGAAGCGAAGCGAAGTCAGCTGCAAGCGCGGGGTAACGAAATTGGTAAATTAGTCGGACAAAAAATTAAATCTGGCAGTGACCCCAATGGCGCAGAAATTCAAACGCTGCGGGAAGAAGGCAACTCTGTCAAAGCTCAGATTGCCGAACTAGAACCGCAAGAAAGAGAGCTGAAAGCCATAATAGAAGAACTTTTGTTAGCTCTCCCTAACTTACCCAGTCAGTCCACACCTATTGGTAAAAGTGAAGAAGAGAATGTAGAAGTACGCCGCTGGGGTGATGAATATCTGCCCCAAAACTCTAATATTCTGCCTCATGAAGAAATTGGCGAGAAACTGGGGATTCTCAACTTTGAGCGTGCTGTCAAAGTCGCTAAAAGCAGATTTGTAACTTTAATCGGTGCTGGTGCGGCGCTGGAAAGAGCTTTGATTAGCTTCATGCTCGACCGACAAATCGCAGCAGGCTATGTGGAAGTTATTCCACCATTTCTCATCAACAGCGAATCCCTCAAAGCTACAGGTCAACTGCCCAAATTTGCTGAAGAAAGCTTCAAATGCGACCAAGATGATTTGTGGCTGGCACCCACAGCGGAAGTACCAGTGACGAATCTCTATCGGGATGAAATCTTGGAAGCGTCCCAGCTACCCATTTATCACTGTGCTTATACTCCCTGTTTTCGTCGGGAAGCTGGTAGCTATGGGAGAGACACGCGGGGGTTAATTCGACTGCACCAGTTTAATAAAGTCGAGTTGGTGAAATTCGTCCATCCTGATACTTCACCAGCAGAGCATGAATCGCTCGTAAGGGACGCGGAGGCTATTTTGCAGGCGTTGCAGTTGCCTTATCGGGTGATAGAGTTATGCACTGGCGACCTGAGTTTTAGTGCGGCGAAGTGCTACGACTTGGAGGTGTGGTTGCCTTCTGCTGGAAAATACCGCGAGATTTCCAGCTGCTCGAATTTTGAGGATTTTCAGGCGCGACGCGGCAGTATCCGCTTTAGAGAAACTGGGAAGAAGGGAACCCAGTTTGTCCACACCCTAAATGGTTCAGGTTTGGCGATAGGGCGGACAATGGCGGCGATTCTGGAGAACTATCAACAACCAGATGGAATCAGGATACCGGAAGTGCTGCAACCTTATCTGGGACGTGAGGTTCTGTGAAGAGAGGCAGGAGTTATGAGTTATTAATTTCTTACTCCTGACTCCTAGCTTTTACAGCACCGTAGAATGAAGAAGTATGTAGTTAAGTTGAATAAATATAAGTATGCCAGTTTTCGCGGCGATCGCAGTCTTAGCGCTTTTGATAGTGGTACACGAGCTGGGTCATTTTATGGCAGCTCGTCTTCAGGGGATTCACGTTAATCGCTTCTCTCTGGGTTTTGGGCCGATTTTGTGGAAATACCAGGGAACGGAAACCGAGTATGCCGTCCGCGCTTTTCCTCTAGGCGGTTTTGTTGGTTTCCCCGATGATGACCCCGACAGCAATATTCCCCCCGAAGACCCCAATCTGCTACGCAACCGCCCCATCCTCGATAGAGCGATTGTCATCAGTGCTGGTGTTATCGCCAACTTAGTTTTTGCCTACTTGCTCCTTGTGACTCAACTCGGCTTTGTGGGCATTCCAGACTTTAACTACAAGCCTGGGGTTCTGGTTACTCCAGTCGCCTCAGATGTTACTTTTGCCGCACTCCAGGCTGGCATCAAAGCCGGAGATGTGGTTCTGTTGGCAGATGGTCAACCACTCAAAGCATCTAGGGAAGCCATCCCGACGCTGATGAAAGTGATTCAAGACCATCCCAACCAGCCCATCCCACTGAGTATCGAGCGTCAGGGTCAAAATATATCTTTGACTGTGACACCAGAACCAGGCGCAGATGGAAAAGGTCGCATTGGTGTCAAGCTGGCTCCTAACGGTACACCACTCCGTCGGCACTTGGATAATCCTGTGGAAATTTTCACTACAGCTGCCACAGAATTTCAACGAATAGTGACTTTAACAGTTCAGGGTTTTGGGCTGCTAATCAGTAACTTTGGCGAAACAGCTAATCAGGTCGCAGGCCCGGTTAAGATTGTGGAACTTGGGGCAAATATTGCCAAGTCAGATGCAGCAAATCTGTTTCAGTTTGCTGCCCTCATCAGCATTAACCTGGCTATCATCAACATTTTGCCTTTACCCGCCCTGGATGGCGGTCAGCTGGCTTTCCTGTTGATTGAAGGCTTAAGGGGTAAGCCTTTGCCCACAAAAATCCAAGACGGCATTATGCAAACCGGATTGATGCTGCTATTGGGTTTAGGCATTTTCTTGATTGTGCGAGACACTTTTAACTTGGAGTCGGTACAAAGATTATTTCAGTGAGCATTACTCATAAATCGTCAAGCCAGCAGCAGCGGGCTTTGGAGATTCTAATTCGCCTGAAGCGACTGTATCCAGTTGCCCCCTGTACGCTGAACTACAAAACGCCAGTGCAGCTGTTGGTGGCAACTATTCTCTCGGCTCAGTGTACGGATGAGCGGGTAAATCAGGTGACACCAGCGTTATTTGCTCGGTTTCCTGATGCGATCGCTTTGGCAAACGCTGATATTATCGAGTTGGAAAATTTGATCCGTTCCACTGGTTTTTATCGCAACAAGGCGAAAAATATTCAAGGGGCAAGCCGCCTAATTTTGGAAAAGTTTGGCGGCGAGGTGCCAAAACGAATGGAATTGTTGCTGGAATTGCCAGGGGTGGCGCGTAAAACGGCTAATGTGGTTCTCTCTCATGCCTACGGTATTAATCAGGGCGTGACGGTGGATACTCATGTAAAGCGTCTCTCTCACCGCTTGGGTTTGACAGAACACACAGACCCGATTCGTATAGAGCGGGATTTGATGAGAATATTACCCCACTCTGAAGAATGGGAAAACTGGTCAATTCGTTTGGTTTACCACGGTCGGGCAATTTGTAAGGCTCGGAATCCTGAATGCGATGCTTGCGTTCTTGCCGATTTGTGTCCTTCTGCCAATGTGTCCCAGTCAAATTCTGGACAGGTAAGCATAGTCACGGTTCCTCTTGCCATCCCTGAAGAACCCCTGCCTAACCCTCCCCGTTAACGGGGACTAAACAAATTATTGATGTTTAGAATATAATGGAGAATGGTGTCTAAATCTGCGGAAGAATTGATTCATGGCTAAAAAGAGCATGATTGAGCGGGAGAAAAAGCGCGAGCGGCTGGTAGAAAAGTATGCCGATAAGCGTGCAGCGTTGCAGGAAGAATTTGATAATGCAACCACCCAACAACAAAAGCTGGCAATTCATCGCCAAATCCAGCAATTGCCTCGCAACAGTGCGCCCACCAGACTGCGGAACCGCTGCTGGGTAACTGGTCGTCCTAGAGGTGTTTATCGGGATTTCGGTCTGTCTCGGAACGTCATGCGGGAATGGGCGCACCAAGGCCTGTTACCTGGTGTGGTTAAGTCTAGCTGGTAGTCCTTAGTCCTTAGTCCTTAGTTGATTGTGTTTGACCAAGGACTAATGGCTATTAACTATTGACCACAACAGCGGTCAATGCCAAGGCTGTCTAAAAGTAAATCGCTGACGGCATTAGCGATCGCAAACTCGCTGTAGAAACTCTTAGAAAAGTCAAACGCCTGCATTTCTGTCAGGATAGCAATAACTAAGGAACCCAGATCGTTTTCCCCTTCCATCCGTTGACGGACATAAATTTGGGACGCTCGGCGGGCTATTTCCTGATTGACAGGCTCTGGGATAAATTCTTGGTCAAGCCAAGTATGTAAAGATTTTTGCAACCATTCGCCTTCCTGTTGGGCATTTTCGGCTGGTGGTAGTGTGATGGGTGGAATTGGTTCAGGCATTTGATCTATCAATTTTTGCGTATCAGCTTTTAAATTTCATCTGCCAATTTCACGATTTTAAAAGTGAAGGCAGTATTTTAAATATTAAGGTTGCACGCTGCTGTTTCGGGATATCTACAACCCTGTCGGGCTAAGTGCATGGAATTTGATATTTCCAACATTATCCAGGGGTATGCTCAAGGCTACTTTCTGATGGCGGATGACGATGATAACTTGGGGTGGTACTCCAGCCGTCAGCGGACGATGATACCCCTAGATGACCGATTCCGCTACCCAACCTCACTTAGGCGCGTCCTCAACCAGGAACGCTTCACTGTCGCTGTCAACCGGGATTTTCAAGCGGTTGTTGCTGGGTGTGCGGACAGGGAAACCACCTGGATTTCGCCTGAGTTAAAGAAGATTTACTGGAAATTATATCAAGCTGGTTGGGCTTATAGTTTTGAAACTTGGCAGGGAGATGAGTTGGCGGGGGGAATTTTAGGAATTGTCATCGGCGGTGCTTTTATTGGCGAGTCGATGTTTTTCCGAATTCCGGAGGGGTCGAAGGTGGCGATGGTCAAGTTGCAAGAAAGATTGCGATCGCGCCAGTTTGTTTTTTTCGATGCTCAAATGATGAATCCCCACTTGGAACGTTTTGGTGCTTATATAATTGACGATACAGATTATCAAATTTTGTTGCAGGAAGCGTTACAACGTCAGTGTTTTCTGATGTAGCAATTCTTCAATGAACCGCCCAGACGCGACTGGGCGCAGAAGAAGAGAATTTCATCAATGGATTAAGATTGCTATAGCTACAGATTAAACTTTTAATTTAATCATGAGCAACCTGAAAGTTGTCAAAGAGTTAAAATTCTGGGTATTAGCGATCGCAGCAGCTTTAATTACTCTTCATCTTCATTTGACTTGGAGAAGTGACAATACTGAACTGCTGAGTACAAGTTTCCTATTTTGGCTGGCTGTATCGTCCCTGCTTTGGAAAAAACGCGACACTTTAAATCTTGAAAGTGGAGTTTTTTCTAGCTTTTTTGGTGCATCCTTGATTATTTTGGTGCTGATTAAAAGTCTGCATCTGTCTAATTCTGTTTCTTTTCTTCGCATCTCACCTTTCATTTCTCTACTAGGCTTATGTCTTCTTGCTTCCGGTTTGAAGGGATTAAGACAATATTGGCAGGAACTGTTATTGTTGGCTTTTCTAGCCATAGCTCAAGGATGGATATTATTAATTGGTGATATATCTATATTCACAGCTAAGTTTGCAGCTTTTGTTCTTTGGATTTTGGGGTTTGAAGTATCTCTTCAGGGAGTCTTTATTATTCTACCTAAAGGTTCTATAGAGGTTTACTCTGGCTGTTCTGGTATAGGTTTAATACTCCAGCTTCTGGGACTAGCATTTATTATTTTAGTAATGGTTCCTACTAATTTAACAAAAAAAATATTGCTGCCTTTTGTGGCTGTGGTTTTGGGATTTGCGGTTAATGGGGTGCGAGTTGCCCTTATGGCTGTTTTAGTAGCATTATCTCATCAACAAGCTTTTGAATACTGGCATACAGGAGATGGCTCGCTAATATTTTCTACGAGTGCTGTATTAATTTTCGGATTATTTTGCCATTTTATGGTACTAAAAACTGTAAAGTTACAATCATGAACTGCTGGAAAAAAATTCGGATTTCCCTGTTAGCTACAACCTTTGGCAGTGTCTTGTTTGTGCTGGCAAAGTCAATTTTGTATCCCAGTTTAAGCGATCGCATCCAGCCCTCTTTGGTTTTTCCCGCAGCAGTTTCCTTACCGGAATGGCAGCCTTTGGCAAGCAGGCCCTTAGTCGATCAAATTGCTGAGTCGTCTGAATACATTTCTGGAAGGCATTATCGCTACATCCAGAATGGTTTTCCACTGGATATAGAAATGCGATATTTGGTTAAGACGGATGGAAATATCAGACTTTATATTAATAAATATACAAATATACCGTCGTCTCCCGATCAACCTCTACCAATTTCACGTCAACAGCATGGGATAGGTTTTTATAGCCTTTTTGTTTATCAAAAACGAGCTTATCTGAGTGCTTGCATTAATCCGCGTGGCGGTAGTACGGTGACAGATTATCAGTTTAGGCGCAACAGATATATCTACGATGTGCGGTTGAGCCGTTTTCTTCCCTGGTTGCTAGGTGAGGCAGATTTGCGGGATGTGCGTTGTCTTTGGGCGCATTTGTCGGTTCCTTTAAATAATTCTTCTCCTGAAAAGGCTTATCAAGTTTTAGAAAAAACATGGATTTCCTGGTACAAATTGTGGAGTCCGCGCTTTTTTTGAAGGATTGATAATTGTTCAAGAGAAAATCAATTTTAAATAAACCACGTTAGCGAACGCCAACGTGGTTCATTCCCCTTTGCCAAAACCTGAAATTATTGCTTACTTTCCAATTTCTGCGATCGCTTCCAGGTAAAGTACATCCCCAGTAAGACAACTGCTAGAATATTGCCTAAAATTTGGCTTGGTTCTGGTACTGGATCGCTGCCACTATAAGTTGATTCGGCATCCATCCCTTCCGGTGTTTCTACTGGTACTTGCACCTTCTGAGTCTTTTTAGGATCAACTCGCACTTGTTCAGTGACAGCGACAAAAGCAGTGTATTTAGATAACAACCGATAATCCAGCGCTGTATCTGTAACAGCTTTGACATTTATTGGGTTCTCATTGCCATAAATTTCATTCATCAAATCTTTGATTCGGGCGCGTCCCCAAAGTTGCGCGATCGCATCATTCCCACCACCCTCAAAATCAATCGGCAACTTCTTCTCATAGCGCTTACCACCAGCAGCAATGCCAGTAATTTTCAAAGTACCACGAGCGCGATCGCCTTTGCGTCCAAACAACACCAACGGCTGATTAGCATACAAATCCGGTGCTTTCAAAGGATAAATTTCTGGTGCTTTTCCAGAACCTTCCCAGCTAACTTCAATATTCGTCAGCACGGGATTATTAATATCTTGAAAGAACTTCTCAACTACTTTCTGCGCTGGTTCCTGGGGCGGTACAACTTCCGAAGTTCCCCGTCCTTCCTCGGCAATGCGGTCGATTAAAAAGCGGTTAATTGAACTGCCAACACCAAAACTATAAAGCCGATTTCCCGGCTTCAAACGCTTTTTTACTTCTGCAATTACCTGCTCGTCGTCACCGATCAAACCATCAGAAATCATCACAACACTCCGCAGCCGCCCTTCTGGAGCCTCTGGGAAATTCAATACAGTTTGAATGCCGTTCAATAACTCACTACCGCCATTTGCATCTAAGCGATTGATATAATCTAGCGCTTTTTGTCGATTTTTCGGCGTATTTTGTAAGGGTGTGGAAGAAAGCTGAGTTGTGGAACTGGCAAAGTCAATAATCGTAAACGTATCGTTAGGGTTTAACCCATTGATAAACCGCCGCATCAGTTCTTTAGATTGCTGAATTGGTTCGCCCGATTGCGACCCAGAGGTATCCATGAGAAACACCACATCTTTTGGTACAATCTCATTGCTTTGATACTGCACTGCTGGGATTAAATAACTGGCGAAGTGTCCGCCTCGTTCATCTGCATCAGTTAATACTGTGGACTGAGTTTCATTCCCGGCAACTTGATAGCGCAAAATCAAATCTTTGTTGGGAATTGCGTTTTGTTTGCTCAACTCAACCCGCATCATCCGACCGTCTTTGGCGGTCAGGATTTGATGAGAAGGCGATCGCAAGTTACTAATCGGCACTCCCGCCTCAATTTCCACGGTCACGCCTATATCCTGTCCAGAACGGGTTCCGGCTGACAAGGTTGGGGGGTTAATTTTTGCGGCATCAGCAACATGATTTCCGGGGACGTAACGCGGCTCCACTACCATCGGAAAGACAAATTCATAATTGCCTTTTTCAAACTTCAGGCTTTCTGTATAGCGAATGGTGACATCAATTTTTTCCCCTGGTTTGATGTTAGCAAGAGACTGAGTAAACACATTATCTCGCTCTTGCTCTAATAAGCCAGCAGTTTGCCCTTGCTGCTTAGCTTGCTCGTAAATTTGTTTAGCTTCAGCGCGTTTTTTGATCTTGCCTCGGATGATGCGATCGCCTACTTTTATTTCCATATCATCCACCGCCGCTTCATCCGGAAGTGGAAACACATAAACCGCCTCTAAAGGATTATTAAAGGGATTTGTAAATGTCTGCGTCACTGACACCCGCGACACATTCCCGGAAACTTTCGCCATCACTTCCGTATGTGTTAGAGGAAACGCCTGCTGCTGCCCATTTACCGTGCCCAATAAACCGCCAGATTTTGGAGGCTTAATTGCCACTCGATTTTCTGGTATCGAAACCTGCTGGGCCACGGGAGATACTAGATACCTCACTCCCACAAATCCAAACAGCAAAATGGCACCCGCCACCAGCCATTTTTTCTTAGACTTGTTAACAACTGGAAGCCGCCTCAAATTTAAATCTTGCAAAACTTCCGCTGCTGATTGATAGCGGTGCTTTGTCCCAGTTTTCAGCATTCTGTCGAGAATACTACCCAACTGTTTACTAACTGGCTTGGGTAAAAAATGCCGCCAAACCCAGGTATCTTCGCTGGTATCGCTCAAATCAAAAGGCGGAATTTGAGTCAGCAAATGGATACAGGTAACGCCCAAACTATACAAATCGCTACCAAAAACGGCTTTACCCTTAGTTTGTTCGGGAGCCGTATACGCTGCCGATCCAATTACTGTTCCTGTTCTGCCTAACATCGTCTCAGTGGCGTATTTGGCAGCACCAAAATCGACTAATACGAGATGGTTATCTTTACGGCGGCGAATAATGTTTTCCGGTTTGATGTCCCGGTGAATCATCTGATGGCTGTGGACGAACTGCAAGACGGGTAATAAACTTTGCAGTAGTTGCCGAATTTCTGTTTCGTTAAAAGCTCCTTTTTGGGCAAGTTCTTGAGCTAAGTTTTGCCCATCAATAAATTCTTGTACTAGATATTGATGGTCATCTTGCTCAAAATATTCCAGCAACTGAGGAATTTGGTGATGTTTACCTAATAGCTCTAGGCGAGTTGCTTCTTGACGAAATAACTCTGCTGCTTTTTTCCGATTGTTAGTACCTTGTTGTTGAGGAAAAAATTGCTTAATTACGCAACGTGCTTTGGATGATTTAGACTCATCGGTAGCCAGAAAAGTTCTGCCAAAGCCACCTTGTCCAATTTGTTGGATGGCTCGATAACGATCTTGTAGCAGTAGGTTTGCACTGCAACTAGAGCAGATAGTTGCATTACCAGAATTTTCTGGCTGCTTACAATTAGGATTCAGGCAGTAGCACCGATGCTGATTGTGGGCTGTACTTTCTTGAGGCGGGAAGGTTGTCATAGCAGCCTTTTTTGAAAACTGTTCACGCCATTCTAGCCGTTTCGTTTCTATAATTAGGGTGAATAATTAGTCCAAAAGCCGCCCACAGTGGGAGTTTTAAGAAAATAAAATGTTTATTTTCTTGCAAGTACGAAATTTAGTAAACTCTTTTGAGGGTGGGAAAACCAGCACGAAAAGTTGGGTTTCGTTACCACTCTACTAGCTAACATCCAGTCCACCTTGGTAGGGACATGGCATTGCCATGTCCCTATAGATGTAGGCACCTAACGCTTGAATTGTTGTTATATAAACTCCCCCTTTCCTCCTCCGGTCGCGCCTAGGCGGAAGGTTTAAAAGGTAGCTTTCATAGCTCAAATAGGATTGTTATAGCTATATGGATTTGTGCAGGAAAATCCCCATTAAAAAATACAAAAGGCAAAGAATTCTTTGCCTTTTGCATGAGAGTCTTTTTTAAGACTTAATAACGAAAATGCTTTTTACGTCTTCTGGCGATCGCTTTGCGCTTGCGTTTTTCCAGGGGAGTCTCAAAGTGACGCTGGCGTTTTATATCTGGAAAAATTCCAGCTTTAGAGACTTGACGCTTAAATCGGCGCAGGGCTGACTCAATGTTTTCATTTTCGCCTACAACTACTTGGGTCATCCTGTCTTCTCCTAAAATTGGCTTAATTGCTGGATAGTAAGGAGCAATAAGCTTTAATATCCAGCAATTATGAGTAAGTTGATTGCCTTAGCGGAATAGCTTTATTAGCGTCTGTAGCCGCCGCCGCCGCCGCCGCCGCCGCCGCCTCTGCTGTTGCCGCCCCAGCCACCGCCGCCAGAACGACCACCACCACCGCCACCACCTTTATTATCCTCGCGGGGCTTGGCTTTGTTTACTTTCAGATCCCGTCCCATCCACTCAGCTCCATCAAGAGCCTCAATAGCAGCGTTCTCTTCAGCTTCGGTTGACATTTCTACAAAACCAAAACCACGCATCCGACCAGTTTCACGGTCGGTTGGTAGCTGAACCCGCTTAACAGTGCCGTACTCAGCAAATACGTTGCTGAGGTCTTCTTGCGTAACTTGGTAGGATAAGTTGCCTACATAGATAGACATTGGATATCTCCAGAATCAGATGTGTAGAAAGTTAATCCGGAGAAACGCCTGTCAATAGAAATAACAAACATACAGCCGAATTTAAGTCTTCTGGAAAATTTTAGCACAAAATTTCGTTCATAGACACGGGCATAACTCTGAGTTTTTACCAAAGTTCATAACTTTTTAGATTTGCTGGGATACTAACAAAGGAGCGGCTTGCAGTAAGGTCTGAGTATAGGGGTGCTGGGGGTTAGTAAAAATGTCTTCGGTGGAACCAAGTTCGACAATGCAACCGCTATTCATAACGGCGATGCGATCGCACAAAAATCTTGCTACTGAGAGGTCGTGAGTGATAAATAAATACGTGAGATCGAAGTCGCGCTTTAACTCCAACATTAGGGCAAGCACCTGCGACTGAACACTGGCATCCAGCATACTCACCGGCTCATCACAAATTAGCAGTTTCGGGCGGGTAATCAAAGCACGAGCGATCGCTACCCGTTGCTGCTGTCCGCCAGACAAATCCGATGGATAACGCTGATAATACTCAGTTGTAGGAGTCAACCCCACCCTCTCAAGCATCTGCATCACCTGCGCTTTCGCCTCATCAGGGGTAGCCAGCTTGTGGATAAACAGGGGATCGGCAATACTTTGCCCCACCGTCATCAACGGATTCAAGCAAGCATGGGGGTCTTGAAATACCATTTGCATTTCCCGCCGCGTTGCCCTTACACTCTCTTGAGACATCTGGGTTAAATTTTTCCCCAAAAACTCAACTTTCCCTCCAGTAGGGCGAATTAGCTGCAAAATAGTCCGGGACAAGGTACTTTTCCCGCATCCAGATTCCCCCACCAAGCCGAGAATTTCCCCAGGATAAAGCGCTAAGTTGATCCCATCCACCGCTTTGATAACCGGGACTTCCTTAGAAAACATCTGGGTAAAAAAATTGCTTTCTAAAGTGTAGTGCTGCTGCAAATCTGTGAGTTGCAAAATCGGGACTTGGGACTGGGGAAGAGGGACTGGGGGTTGGGGGGAAAAGGCTTTTTCTCCCAATCCTACCGTCCCACTCTCTCCCTCTTTTGCCCTGAGGTGCAGAGCTGCGGCTAGGAGCGATCGCGTATATTCATGTTGCGGTCTGCTAAAAATAGACTTGGCGGCACCAGTTTCTACCATTTTGCCACCATACATTACCGCAATGCGATCGCAATATTCGCCCACCATTGCCAAATCGTGAGAAATCAGCAATAACGCCATTTCCCGCTCGTTGCACAGGCGCGTCAGTTCCTGTAGAATCTGCGCTGCTACGGTGACATCTAAGCTGGTCGTGGGTTCGTCTGCCACAATTAACTTAGGATTGAGGAGCAAAGCCAGAGCGATCGCTACCCGTTGCCGCATTCCGCCGCTAAACTCATGGGGATACTGCGACCATCGGCTGGCTGGTATCTTCACCGCCTCTAAAGTAGACAGCGCCTTTTCCTTCGCCTGTCGCTGCGACAGCTGCGGTTGATGCGCTTTGAGAGTTTCTACACAGTGTTTCCCAATCGTCATTAGGGGATCAAGGCGCGTCATCGGATCTTGAAATATCAGCGCCACCGCTTCCCCTCGAAACCGCCGCAACTGGGGTGGAGTTAGATCAAAAACCGACTGTCCAGCAAACGTCACCCGTCCCTCAATCCGAGTCGAGGCTGGTAACAAGCGCATTGCAGCTCGTCCCAGCGTTGATTTACCGCAACCCGATTCTCCCACCAAACCGAGTCTTTCTCCTGGTTCCAGGGTAAAAGAAACATCATCCACAGCCCAACTAGGCATTGAATCAGATCGGCGGCTGGGATAGGCGACTCGCAAATTTTCTACACAAAACAGGGATTCACTCATTGGGAAGGGGGGATGGGGGCTGGGGACTGGAGATTGGGGACTGGGGGCTGGGGAGACAAGGGACTGGGTACTGGGTGAAAAATCTTCAAGGGTTCCCAATCCCTAATCCCCAATCCCCAATTCCCATTATTTACTAACTCCTACTTGCCGCATTAGATAGGCTACACCAAAATCTCCGTTAGGATGTTTTGCTAGAGCTTCAGCTAGTTCAAAGATTTGCGATGCCAAGTCTGGGCCTAGTTTTTCGATTGTGGCTTCGCGTTCTTTATCAACCTGCTGCCGTTCCCGCACCCGAGTTTGCCATTCGCTGGAAAATAGCTGCTCAATTGTAGTATGCAGCCCTAGTTTAGATAGCACATCCCACTCACCCTTGTCGCACCAAATCCCAGAACAATTTAAACAGCGTTCCAGATAAAACGCTGTCTTCAGATTCACCTTGGCGCGGGAAAGATAGCGACTGCACTCCGGACACAGCGCCGCTTTCATATCGTAGGGAGACTGCACAAAATTCACATCCAGCGTTTGCCAGAGCAATTCAGGATCTACGGGTGTCACTTGCGATTGCTTACTCTGCCATGCCTCATATTCTACAGAGGGAATCCAGGTTCCCTTGCACTCGTGGCACTGCTTTACAGGTAAATTTCCCTCCAGCGTACCGTCGAGTAGTTGTACATTCTTACATTTGGGACAGTTCACCAGTTCTTTTCCCCTCCCAGTTCAATTTTTTTATTAATTTACTGGTTTGTGGTGACATCTTGCACTTCCACAAGGCAGCTATTTTTCTTGTCCCATTGAAAAAAAACTGCCAAATCGTCTATCTTAATTCGGTAGTCCTAAAGATGTAAGGATAGGAGAAATACAGTTCCATCAGAAGCTCTATGTCTGATTCCCAACCAACTTGCCCCGTTTGTCAGTCAACTCACGTCGTCAAAAACGGCAAAATCCATAACGGTAAACAGAACTTTAGATGCCGTGAGTGCGGTAGACAGTTTGTGCAAGACCCCCAGAACAAAATCATTGACCAGGCAACCAAAACTTTAATTGATAAATTGCTGTTGGAGAAGATTCCCTTAGCCGGGATTGCCAGAGTCGTTGGTGTTTCAGAACCTTGGCTCCAAAGTTACGTCAATGAAAAATATCAGAACGTGCCCCGGCAAGTGCAGGTACCGACAAAAAAAAAGGCCGTTTAACCATTCAGTGTGATGAGATGTGGTCGTTTGTGGGCAGCAAAGGCAACAAGCAGTGGATTTGGCTGGCACTGGATGTAGAAACACGAGAAATTGTCGGGGTGTATGTCGGCGAGCGCAGTCGGGAGGGCGCACAAGGATTGTGGAAGGCATTGCCAACAGTGTATCGACAGTGCGCGGTTGCCTACACCGATTTTTGGTCTGCGTACGATGAGGTCTTTCCAAGTAAGCGACATCAAAGTGTGGGTAAAGACAGTGGTAAGACCAGTTATATTGAGCGGTTTAACTGCACTTTGCGCCAGCGGGTATCGCGTTTAGTGAGGAAGACGTTATCGTTTTCTAAGAAGTTGGAGAACCATATCGGGGCAATTTGGTACTTCGTTCACCACTACAATGCATCCTTACCTGTTTAGCACTACCCTTAATTCTTGCTTCTCTTCTCTCACACGGGGATCAGGGCAGCTATTCGCTTTTTGCTTGCAGGAGTGCTTCGCAGTAGCTTATCAGAGTAGAGACGCGATCGCTCATCGCATTTTTCCTCTTAAGGACAGTTGCTGAATTGCCAGAAGCCTGCAAAAACATCGCATCCATCTCTAGAAGTCGTTGCGATCGCACTATTTCTGTCTGGAAAGACTGCCACCGAGGAAACGTTTCGGACGTTAACTCCTCGCCGCTGAAAATGGCGATATTTTGGGCATAAACTTGTTTTAAGGCTTGAAATCTCTCATTTACCAGTCCTGGCTCTTGATTATCAGCCCTCACTGCTTGCAGCAGCAGCTCTAAAGCTATTGCAAATTTCTCATAGCCTTGGCGGTAAGATTGGGGCAACATTGTCACTTAGTTCCGCTAGAATCAATGTAAAGAATTTTGTCTATTCCTGAAAGGCGAGTGGTGAACATCAGGTAACTGGTGTAGGCTTGTGACCTTCAAGCAAGTTTGATATCGGCGCAAGAGCAATAAGCAAAAAGCGTAGAAGTGGTTACAAAATGCGATCGCTTCGTCCGGCTTTCCCATAGCATCTCTCTTGTTCTGACAATATTCTTACCATCGAGCCTTGCTGAATAAAAATCCAAAATTCCAATATACTAGGGACTTTTCAACGCAGCCCCTAGCATTTTTGCCACCCATCCGCTACTGACTGGCTATTTTTACTCTTTATGATGCTTGACAGTATGAACACCAAAACTCAGACTCCTACTACCATTAACTGTGTTATTCCTGACTGGCTACAGGAATGTTTGCTATCCGGGCAGAACGACAGTCAAAAAAACACCTCATTGGCAACCTCGGAAGGTGCGGGTAGCAAACCCTCTCCTACATTAGCCGATGCAGATTTGATTTGTCGCGCATTTGAATTTGCTTATTCCCTGCACGAAGGACAGACTCGCAAATCTGGAGAACCCTACATTTGCCACCCCGTGGCCGTTGCCGGACTTTTGCGCGACCTTGGCGGTGGCAGTGCTATGATTGCTGCCGGCTTCCTGCACGATGTAGTCGAAGATACAGAAATCACAATCGAAGAAATAGAACAGCGCTTTGGCGCAGAAGTGAGTCATCTGGTAGAAGGTGTTACCAAGCTTTCTAAATTTTCCGAAACCTTCTCCAGCAAGACAGAACGCCAAGCCGAGAACTTCCGCCGAATGTTTCTGGCAATGGCGCAGGACATTCGGGTAATTGTAGTCAAACTAGCAGACCGACTGCACAATATGCGGACGCTAGAACACCTACCGGATCATAAACGGCGGCGAATTGCCTTAGAAACGCGAGAAATCTTTGCACCTCTGGCAAATCGCCTCGGTATCGGGCGCTTTAAGTGGGAACTGGAAGATTTAACTTTCAAGTATCTCGAACCCGAAGCTTACCGCCAAATGCAAGATTTAGTGGCGGAGAAACGGGTAGACAGAGAAATCAGATTGGCAAACGTTGTAGAAATTCTGCGTCAGGGACTCGCCTCCTCTGGAATCAACTACTTTGATATCAGCGGACGACCCAAGCATCTCTATGGAATTTATCAGAAGATGCGGCGGCAGCAGAAAGAATTTCATGAAATTTACGACTTAGCAGCGATTCGGTTAATTGTTGAGACGAATGAAGAATGCTATCGGGCTTTGGCAGTAATTCACGATGCCTTTCGACCGATTCCCGGTCGGTTTAAAGACTACATTGGTTTACCCAAGCCGAACCGCTACCAGTCACTGCATACGGTTGTTGTGGGAATAACAGGTCGTCCCCTAGAAGTGCAAATTCGTACTTTGGAAATGCATCATGTGGCAGAGTATGGAATTGCAGCCCACTGGAAATATAAGGAAACGGGGAGTTCTAGCCGGACTAAGATGACGGCGGTAGATGAGAAGTTCACCTGGTTGCGGCAGCTGCTGGAATGGCAAAGCGACCTGAAAGATGCCCAGGAATACCTGGAAAACGTTAAAGACAATTTATTTGATGACGATGTTTATGTGTTTACACCCCAAGGCGATGTAGTCCCTTTGACTGGTGGCAGCACTCCGGTTGATTTTGCTTACCGAATTCACACAGAAGTTGGAAATCGCTGCACTGGTGCGCGGGTAAATGGGCGGATGGTGACGCTAGACACGCCGCTGAAGAATGGGGATATTGTGGAGATTATCACCCAGAAAAACAGCCGTCCTAGTTTGGACTGGCTGAAGTTTGTGATGACAACCGGGGCAAAAAACCGGATTCGGCAATGGTATAAGCGATCGCATCGCGACGAAAACATCGCCCGCGGTCGGGAACTGCTAGAAAAAGAAATGGGTAAAAGTGGCTTTGAAGCATTGCTGAAATCTACACCAATGCAAGCAGTAGCTGAGCGATGTAACTACCACAGCGTCGATGATTTACTTGCTGCTTTAGGTTACGGCGAAGTCACCCTGAGTTTGGTGGTAAATCGCATCCGCGAAGCCGTCAAAGCAACTCAGCCGCAATTGGCTGCCCCGGTAGAAATGCGGGATCTCGCATCTGTACAAATGCCGACACCGACACGCTCTGTTCCTACTAATACCAATAAATCCCCGATTGCTGGCGTAGAAGGATTACTTTATCACCGCGCTGGGTGCTGCGGGCCCCTGCCTGGTGAAGCGATTATCGGTGTAGTTACACGCGATCGCGGCATTTCCATTCATCGACAAGGGTGCAACAATGTGGTTAACGTAGCGGGCGATCGCGTAGTCCCGGTCAGCTGGAACCCCATAAACACAGCAGCAGGTCGTCCCGAAACATACTCTGTCAACATTCAAATAGAAGTGCTTGACCGTGTGGGAATATTTAACGATATCCTGTCGCGTTTGAGCGATGACCACATTAATGTACGCGGTGCAACAGTGAAAACATCTGAAGGACGACCAGCAGTAATCGACCTGTGCATCGATGTACGCGACTGCGACCAACTTGAGCGCTGCTTTACCCAAATTCGCCAAATCAGTGATGTTCTCAATATGCGTCGCCTGGGACAGGGATGTGATTAGTCAGTTGTCAATGACTGATGACTAACAAACGCAATTTGTAACTTTTCTTGAATATCTGCGTCCCGCCTGTTTGATGACAGCAGGCGGGGCAGCAGCCCTATGATAAATCAAGAACTGCCCATCCCGTTAATAAATAATGACTAAGGGCTGATGACTAACAACTAATAACTAATGACTAATGGCTAATAACTAAGAACTAAAAACTAAGATTATGAACCGTTCTGCCTGTCTCATCTTTAATCCAGTTGCAGGTCAAAGCGACCCTGACCGAGATTTGGCACAAATCCGAGCGCTTTTAGATCCAGAAATTGACCTGGATATATATCTGACGACACCAGACATTGATGCGACTCGACTGGCAAAAGAAGCCATTGAAAGAGGTGCTAGTAGCATCATTGCTTCCGGCGGTGACGGCACCCTCTCAGCCACCGCCGGAGCCTTAGTGGGAACCAATATTCCGCTGGGTATCATTTCGCGGGGTACTGCCAACGCCTTTGCCTCTGCGATGGGAATTCCCGACACCATAGATGCCGCCTGCGAAACGATTTTGGGAGGGACAACCAGGGTAGTAGATGCCGCCTACTGTAACGGCAAACCAATGGTTTTACTAGCTGGCATTGGTTTCGAGGCGGAAATGGTGGAACGGGCGGATAGGGAAACTAAAAATCGCCTCGGTATATTAGCTTATATCTTGGCCGGATTCCAACAGCTGCGGGATTTCGACAGGTTTGAAGTTGAGATTGAGACAGAAGACAAAATCATTAAACTTGCGGCGGCGGCGGTGACAGTTGCCAACGCCGCACCACCCACATCAGTTTTGGCGCAAGGGCCAGCTGGTCTAATTGTGGATGATGGCTTGCTAGATTTAACAGTAGTAGCACCAGTAAACAGGGCAGGAGCGATCGCAGCTTCCTATCACTTACTCCAAACCGCCTTAAGTGGTAATGCCGCCGAGAGAGAAGACATCGGTTATCTACGCGCTAGACGAATTCAAGTACGAACCGATCCCCCCCAGAAAGTCGTTCTGGATGGGGAAATCATTGGCACAACTCCCGTTGACATTGAGTGCGTTCCCGGCGGCTTAACCCTCCTGGTGCCTCAAGTCGAAGAAGCCCAACAAAAAGAAAAACTCGAAGGCTTACCCAATCTCACAATTGAGCCTAAGCAGAACTCAATCCTGTCTGAGGAAGTTTGACAGGAGAAATAAAGAGCTGATCGACGTGAATGAAATTTAACCCCCCTGTTTGGGAATCATAGATTGTAAGACCTCTTCCTAGGGAAGAGGTCTTACATGGAGTAGGGGCGATTTTGACTGGTGTATCTACTGGGTTTTGCACAAAAATCAATCAAATTATCAAATCGATTTTCCTGGGGCATTTCCGTAAGGTTAGACAGGTACGCCGTGTTGGGGTAGCCTTTCAGCAAGAACCTCAAAGGAAAATTTCCCAGCGATCTTTCAGCTCTAGTTGATCTTTTCTTATGAAAGTCCTCCATCCTCTCCTACAACACTTGGCTAACAACTGTTTGCAGTTTCTGCATCAGTTGTCATTATTTAAAAGCTCAAAAGTCAAGTCTAGGGGCAAGAGGCAGGATTCTTCCCCTCAAGCGCCACAACCGTCGCCTAAGAATTGGGCAGCACCTAGCCGTCCTAGCAATGAGGCGGCTAGGCTCCAGGCACTACATCGCTATCAAATTCTCGATACTGCTGCCGAAGCTGCCTACGACGACCTGACGGCGCTGGCTTCTTATATCTGCGGCACTCCCATTGCTTTAATTAGCCTTGTGGATGCAAATCGGCAATGGTTCAAGTCAAAAGTCGGCATAGAAGCAACCGAAACACCTAGGGAAGTGGCATTCTGCGCCCATGCCATTCTCTCGCGCGATGAACCGCTGATCGTACCCAATGCCTTAGAAGATGAACGTTTTGCTCTTAATCCGCTGGTAGTGTCAGATCCCAGTATCCAGTTTTATGCGGGAGTTCCCTTAGTGACACCGGACGGCTTTCCTGTTGGCACCTTATGTGCGCTAGACACGATTCCACGAAATTTAACAAACGAGCAGATTCAGGGGTTGCAAGCTTTGGGGCGGCAAGCGATCGCGCAGATGGAGCTTAGAGTTAATATTGCTAAGTTAGAACGCTCAGATAGCAGGCGGAAGCGGGCTGTGCAGATGCTGCACAAAAGCAATAAAAACTATCGCTCCGTCATTGACAATATTAAAGAAGTAATTTTTCAGACAGATGCAGCCGGATTATTGACATTTCTCAATCCCGCCTGGACAGAAATCACTGGATTTTCTATTGCCGAAAGTATCGGCACTGAGTTTTACAAATACATTCATCCCGACGATTGTCAAGACAATATAGATAAATTTCAACTATTAATTGAAGGCAAAAAAGATTATTGTCGCCATGAAATTAGATATTTAACTAAAGACGGCGGCTACCGTTGGATAGAAATTCACGCCCGCTTGACCATCGCTAATGGAACAATTATCGGCACCTCTGGCACCCTCAGAGATATAAACGATCGCTTCGACGCCCTAGAGCAGGCCAAAGAAAGCGATCGCGTATTGCGTCAGGTAATCGACTTGGTGCCTCATTGCATTTTCGCCAAAGACCAGAATGGCAATTACATTATGGCCAATAAAGCGATCGCAGAGGTATTGGGTACAACAGTTGAGGAAATGTTGTACAAAAACGAAGTTGACTTTGTGCCATTACCTGAAGATGCCCGTCGGTACCTAGAAGCTGATTTAGAAGTCATAAATAGTGGAAAACTCCAAATCATTCCCGAAGAAACGCTCACCGATCACCAGGGCAATGTGCGGATTATGCAATCTATTAAAATTCCCTTCAGCCCTGCTGGCTCAGAAACTCCAGCAGTATTGGGTGTAGCGATAGACATCACTCTCGCTAAACTTGCACAGCGGAAGCTACAAGAGACAACCAGGTTACAACGGGCAATTTTGGATAGCGCCAACTACACAATCATTTCCACCACACCAGACGGCACAATCTGCACCTTTAATGCCGCCGCCGAGAGATGCTTAGGATACGCAGCTTCAGAAGTAATTGGGAAAACCACGCCTGCCATATTTCATGACATAGACGAAGTAGTGCAGCGTGCCGCAGAACTATCGCAAGAACTGGGAGTCACTGTTGAACCAGGTTTTGAAGTATTTGTGACCCGCGCTCGTCAGGGAGAGCTAGATGAGCGCGAATGGACTTACATTCGTAAAGACAACAGTCGCTTCCCAGTGCTGCTATCAGTGACAGCTTTACGCGATGAACAAGGTGCTGTAACCGGGTTTCTGGGAATTGGCAGCGATATCACTAGCGCAAAGCTGGCACAAGAAGCACTGCGTCAGCGGGAAGAACTCGTGCGCCTGTTCGTGAACAACACACCAGCAGCCGTTGCCATGCTTGATTGCCATATGCGTTACATCATCACCAGTCGCCAATGGCTGATAGATTACAATCTAGGCGACCAAAACATCATCGGTCGCTCTCACTACGACGTATTCCCCGAAATTCCTGACCGCTGGAAAAAAATTCATCAGCGCACTCTTGCTGGTTCAGTCCAGAAGTGTGAGGAAGACGTATTCCTGAGTGCTGACGGCAGAATAGGCTGGATGCGGTGGGAAATACATCCTTGGCGTAAGACTGGGGGTGAAATTGGTGGCATCATCATGTTCACCGAGATAATCAACGAGCAAAAAGCTGCAAAGGAAGAACTGCGACAGAGCGAGGCAGCAATTCGGTTACTTTATGAAGTAACTGCTGCCCAAAACCTCAACTTTGACCAACGCATCGAACAGCTTCTGAATATGGGATGCTGGCGATTTGGTTTAGAAATTGGGATTTTAACGGAACTTGAAAGCGTGGCTTTTGGTGGTAACGAGAAACGCTTGATAGTTCGAGGAATCGAAACACAGGACAATTGCCTGCAAAAAGGAGATATTTTAGATTTAGAGCAGACCTATTGCCACGCGGCGCTGCAAGCAACCGAACCAATTAGCTTTGAGTCCAAGAGCGATTCCCAATGGTGCAATCATTCTGCCTACAAGGCAGTAAAAATAGAAGCTTATATGGGAGTCCGCGTCATCGTGGACGGGGAGATTTACGGCACTCTCAGCTTCGCCAGTGCTAAGGTGCGAAGTCAAAAATTTAAAGCTGTAGACAAAGAGCTTTTGAAGCTAATGGCGCAGTGGGTGGGTAGCCAGATTGAGCATCAAAAAGCCCACAACGCCCTAAATCGGCAAGTTTCCAGAGCCTGGCTGCTTAAAAGCATTACCCAAGAGATTCGCGCCAAGCTGCATACCCTGGAAATTTTCCAAACCACAGCTACCCAAATCGGTCAAGCCTTTGCCGTCAATCGTTGTGTCATACACTCATATCTTCTCACGCCCACGGAACCGAAAATTCCATTTATGGCTGAGTATTTAGAGCCTGGGTATGAATCAATTTTGGGTATAGAAGTGCCAATTATCGGCAATCCTCATGCTGAAAAGATGATAGGTCAAGATCAGGCCGTTGTCTCTTCAAACGTCTACATCGATCCTTTGCTAGACGCAGCATCTTCGATATGCCAGCAAATCAACCTCAAATCCATGTTGGCGATTCGCACTTCCTATCAAGGAGAACCAAACGGTGCCATAGGCTTACATCAGTGCCACGACTTCCGCCAGTGGACAGATGATGAAATCGAATTATTAGAAGCCGTAGCAGATCAAGTAGGCATCGCCTTGGCGCAAGCCCGACTTTTAGAGCAAGAAACGCGCCAACGCGAACAATTAACCACGCAAAATTTTGCCTTAGAAAAAGCAAAACGAGAGGCGGAAGCCGCCAGCCGCGCCAAAGGTGAATTTTTAGCGACAATGAGCCACGAAATCCGCACCCCCATGAACGCGGTGATTGGTATGACTGGTTTGTTGCTTGACACGGAACTTTCCCCTACTCAGCGAGACTTTTCCGAAACCATTCGCAGCAGTGGGGATGCTTTACTTTGCATCATTAATGATATTCTCGACTTTTCTAAAATCGAGTCTGGCAAGTTGGATCTGGAAGAACAGCCTTTTAATTTGCGCTGCTGTATAGAAGAATCCCTCGACTTACTAGCGCACAAAGCGGCAGAAAAAAACCTGGAATTAGCGTACCTGATAGATCCTTCTGTGCCAATCGCGATCGCAGGGGATGTCACTCGGTTACGCCAAATCTTAGTAAATCTGCTCAGCAACGCTGTCAAATTCACCCAAGCAGGGGAAGTCGTTGTTGAAGTTACTTCATTGGGGACTGGGGACAATTCTTCCCCATCCCCTATTTATGAAATCCAATTTGCCGTCAGAGATACTGGCATTGGTATTCCTAAAGAACGGATGGATCGGCTGTTTAAAGCCTTCAGCCAGGTTGATTCTTCTACCAGTCGCCAATATGGAGGAACTGGTCTTGGCCTTGCCATCAGTCATCGGTTGAGCGAATTGATGGGCGGTAAAATGTGGGTTGTTAGTAAAGCTGCTTCTGGAGAAATCAGTATTGCCGGAAATTCGCCTGAGGGCTGGGGGCTGGGGACTGGGGGCTGGAGACTGGGGACTGGGGAACAAGGGAAGGAAGTCCCAATTCCCAATCCCCAATTCCCAATCCCCAATTCCCAATCCCCAATTCCCAATCCCCAATCCCCAATCCCCAATTCGCTAGGTTCTACCTTTTATTTCACCCTGCTAGCACCATCTGTTCCCAATCCCTCGCCTGTTGACTACTTAAATCCGCACAAGATGATGGCTGAGAAAAAGCTGCTGATTGTGGATGACAACGCTACAAACAGGCAAATTTTGACATTGCAGGCGACTTCGTGGGGAATGATTCCTCGTGCTGCTGCTTCTGGGGAAGAAGCACTGCGTTGGCTTGCCAGTGGGGAAGTGTTCGACATCGCCATTCTGGATATGCAAATGCCGCATATGGATGGTCTGAGTTTAGCAACAGAAATTCGCACTCTGGCTAGAGGCAAGCATTTGCCCCTGGTGATGTTGACTTCTATTAGCAAAGGAGATACGCCTATTGAGAAGTGCGAAGTCAATTTTGCGGCTTTCCTGAATAAACCAATTAAACACTCTCAGCTCTACAATGTTTTGAGCGGTATCCTGGGCGAGTTGCCCGCTTCACCATATTCCCACTCTTCACAAGTGCCAATTGATCCCATGCACGAACGGTTGCCGTTACGAATTCTGTTAGCGGAAGACAATGTTGTGAACCAGAAGGTGGCGCTGCATATGTTGCAAAGTCTGGGGTATCGAGCTGATATTGCTAGCAACGGTCTGGAAGTGCTGCAAGCTGTGCAACGCCAGCCGTATGATGTGATTCTGATGGATGTCCAGATGCCAGAGATGGACGGCTTGATGGCAACTCGTCACATCTGTCAGGAATTGCCTTATGAAGAACGTCCCTGGATTATTGCGATGACTGCGAATGCTATGCAGAGCGATCGCGATGAATGCTTTGCGGCGGGGATGGACAATTATATTAGCAAGCCGATTCATAGATCGGCGCTGGTTGAGGCACTAGAGCTTTGTAGACCGCTTCCCAGGCAAGCCGCCGACGCAACCGAGGTTTTTATTAACAAGCCAGCAATTGACCATTCAAAACTGCAAGCGCTGTCTGATATGTTTGGCGACGATGCTGCATCCGTTATGGTGGAGGTGATTGATAGTTATCTGGAAGATGCCTCGAAACTGTTGCAATCAATGCGAAATTCCGCTGATGCCGTGGATACACTGGCGCTGGGACACGCGGGTCACACCCTGAAGTCAACCAGTGCAACGCTGGGTGCGATCGCTCTATCTGAGCTTTGTAAGCAAGTAGAAGCGATCGCTAAAAACGGTCAATTCAATCCAGCCGCACTAGCGCTTATATCCCAGATAGAAGCTGAGTATGAACGTGTTAAAACGGGATTGCAAGAAGAACGAGCGCGGCATCAAGAATGAACGAGCTTTCTGTTGTCAAATCGGTTGTCCTTGTGGTGGACGATGACAGAATCATCCGCTGTCTGCTGCGACGAGCAATGGAGAAAGAAGGATACAAAGTCATTGAGGCTGAGAATGGCGAGGAGTGCTTAGCCGCTTTCCAAAGCCTCGCCCCGCATATTGTCTTGCTGGATGCCATCATGCCAGTGATGGATGGCTTCACTTGCTGCACACAATTGCAAGCGCTCCCCGGAGGCGATCGCACTCCTGTTTTGATGATTACAGGTCTTGAGGACAAACAGTCCGTTGACCGAGCTTTTGAGGTGGGAGCCACTGATTTCGTCACTAAACCGATCCACTGGCCTGTACTGCGCCAGCGCGTGCGCCGTCTGTTGCAAACTTCTTTTCTCTTCAACCAGCTGGAGGCGGCAAACCAAAAGTTAGAGCGCCTTGCCAGCCTCGATGGTCTGACTCAATTGGCAAACCGACGACGGTTTGATGAATATCTCGATCAACAGTGGCGGCATATGGCACGAGAAAAATTGCCCCTATCTTTGCTCCTGTGCGATATTGACTTTTTTAAGCCTTACAATGATACTTACGGTCATCAGGCTGGAGACTTGTGTCTACAAAATGTTGGCGCTGCCCTGCGTCTAGCCTTAAAAAGGTCAACAGATTTAGTGGCACGATACGGCGGCGAAGAATTTGCGGCGATCTTGCCCAACACTAAGATTTTTGGTGCGCTACACATAGCAGAAACAATCCGAGAGCAAGTCAAGGCTTTAGGAATTGCTCATGCCAAGTCCACAGTTAGTCCGTGTGTCACGCTCAGTTTGGGCATCGCTTGCCTAATTCCTATGCCTGATGTCTCATCGGCTACTCTGCTAAAGGCAGCTGACGAGGCATTGTATCAGGCGAAAGCACGCGGACGCGATCGCTGGTGCGTTTCATCTGAAGCGGCGACGAAAGCGATCGCTGTAGGCGACTCGATACATTTAGGTTAAGGTTACATTACAACGTTAACCGAGATGTATTGATTTGTGATTTTCAATTCTCTGGCGCGCAATGGTTGCGGTTACGGGCAACTGCATTCATCCACAACAGCCGCAATAGATAGATTACCACGTTCCGTAATGCGAGGTATGTTCGACTGGAAGAAAAACCGCTATAACAGCACAATGTCATATTAATTTAAACACACTTTAAAACACCCAGATCACACACCACTAGACATTGCCCTGCGATCGCTTATCTTTCAGACATGAGATTTACTAAATTGAAATCCCCCCACTTACCTTCCAGCAACTATCCCTAAATCTAGAACGTCACCAGCTAGAACAAACGTTGCGTCAAAAATAGCGCAATTGGAGCAACATGGCACACCCCAAGAAAACACTATCTGTAACATTTCCTCTATCTACTTTAGACTGCGCTTATCATGGCAAAAAAACTTACTTTTTAGGGTGAATGGGAATCTTCACAGAGGTGTCAGATGAAGGATATCACTTCCGCCCACAAAGCAGAGGAACGCTATGCCTTAGCAGTCACAGCTGGTCAGGTGGGACTCTGGAACTGGAATCTCCAGACTTGTGAAATATATTTCAACCCCAGCTGGAAGGCGATGCTCGGTTATACGGATCGGGAAATTCCCAATCACCAGGCTGCTTGGCTGCGGCTGATATATCCTGATGACCGGGAATGGGTGATGACTTCAGCGAATATCCATATAGAAGGGTTAACACCTCAATTTAAAATTGAACACCGGATGCTGCACAAAAATGGTAGTGTTCGGTGGTTTCTCTGTCGTGGGATGGCATTTCGAGACGAAACTGGCAAACCCTATCGGATGGCGGGGTCAACTACTGATATTACTGAGCGTAAGCGGACAGAACAAGCTCTCCAAGAAAGTGAGTATCGGTATTACACCCTAGCTAAAATGTCGCCAGTAGGAATATTCCACACAGATGCTGAAGGGAACTGCTTGTATGTCAATGAGCGCTGGCGCGAACTCACGGGACTGACGCTGGCTGAGGCACTAGGACAAGGCTGGATAAAAGCGATACACCCTGACGATCGCTCACGTATGCTCGTTGAATGGCACCAAGCAATAGTAGGAAACTGCACCTTTGCCTACGAGTATCGGTTTCGGCGTTCTGACGGAGTAGTAAGCTGGGTTTTTGGTCAGGCGGTACCAGAAAAAGGGCTAGGGGATAATATTGTCGGCTTCATTGGCACTATCACCGACATCACCGATCGTAAAGCCACTGAGGAGGCGCTGCGGCTGCAATGTTTCCGGGAACGACTGATCGGCTCAATGCTAGAGCGCATTCGTCAGTCTCTCGATCTGGGAGAGATTCTCAACACTACAGTAGCAGAAGTGCGGCAATTTCTAGAGTGCGATCGCGTTCTAGTCCACCGTTTTCAGCCAGACTGGACTGGTGTTATCACTGTGGAGTCACAAGACCCCAAATGGGCTCCCATTCTGGGAACCTGCATTGCAGATTCTTGCTTTAGTGAAAACTACGTCCGTCTTTATCAGCACGGTCGCATCCAAGCGGTGACAGATATCTATACATCCGGACTCAGCCAGTGTCACATCAATTTATTGGAGCGATTTCAGGTTAGAGCTAACTTAGTCGTTCCCATCCTACAAGAAAGGGTTCAAACCTTGGGAGATTCTAGTTATTCTGAATCTTCACACCCCACATTGTGGGGGTTGCTGGTTGCTCATCAGTGTCGCGATTCCCGACATTGGCAACCTTGGGAAATCGATTTGCTTAAATCGCTTTCGGCGCAAGTGGGAATGGCAATTCAACAAGCGGAACTCTATCAACAATTGCAAGCCGCTAATCTTCAGTTACAGCGCCTTGCTACTTTAGACGGTCTGACTCAGGTGGCAAACCGTCGCCGGTTTGATGAATACTTAGACCAAGAGTGGCGGCGGCTTAAACGCGATCGCATTCCTCTGTCTCTGATCATGTGCGATATTGACTGTTTCAAAGCTTACAATGATACCTACGGTCATCAAGCCGGGGATGCCTGTTTAATTGCAGTCGCTAACGCGATTGCCACTGCTCTCAAGCGACCTGCGGATTTAGTTGCTCGCTACGGTGGCGAAGAATTTGCGGCTATCTTGCCAAATACTACCGGAAGCGGTGCTTTTAAAGTTGCACAGACAATTCGCGCCGCCGTCCAAGCATTAAAGATTGTTCATGCCAGTTCCCTCGTCAGCGAGTATGTCACCCTCAGTTTGGGTGTCGCTTGTACGGTTCCCGATCGCGATACCTTACCGGAAACGCTGCTAAAGGCAGCTGATGAGGCTCTTTATCAAGCAAAAGCTTCCGGACGCGACGCAAGTGTATATGCGCCTTAGCATTTCTCTGCCTGTCTTCTATGCTGCTTTTCACATAATAATTGTAGGTTGATAGCGTTACCCAACAAACGCTTATATTGCGTTGGTCGTAGCCTCAAACGCTACGCCTTAAGAGCGCTCAAAACACAAAGGTGGCTCTCCCACCTACGATAATGATTCAATTGCCGCCTTTCATTTTCACATAAACAGGCTGCAACCTTTTTAAAAAATTCTATCTATAATATAACCTAGTTTACCATATTTATTGCTCTGGAATATTCATTTGTTGAAATGGATATTTCATTATTTGATAGTTTGTACTTCCGGACGGTCTGTGACAGTTTTCTAACAGTCCACCGTCATAGGCGGCTAATTTAAGCGAATGCTATGGCTGCCTAGCTTTCTGGCAAAGATATATCTAACTTTAGACATAAAGATGTAATGAATCAACCGTAAATAAGAGATGCAAGACTTACCAGTAGGTCGTTATAGCAGTCTACGGCTTAAAAAAATAACTTACTTTAGGCAATAATAATTTCTCGTCAAATTTCTGGAACCTTTTGCTTTTTACAACGACATTGAGAATAACAAGGCAAATGTAAACCAGCCGAATTGATGGAATTAATTATGAAACGCGCTCTCAAATCAGTTGCCAAAATTTCTGTATTATCAGCACTAGCGATCGCTCCAATTTTAGGCTCTAGTTTTGCCGCCTCTGCTAAACCTACAGGAACAGATGCAAACTATGTAGGTGTAGGCGCTTCTGCTAACCCCTTTAATGGTGGACAAGACGGAGATGCTGCTGCTATCGGCGGTGTTATTCAAGGTCGCTACGCGGTTCCAAGGACGCCAGTTTCTGTTAGAGGTTCCGTGCAGTTCACAAATGAAACCAGCACCATTATCCCGACAATTACCTACGACCAGGCTATTACCAACAACGCCAACCTCTACGTCGGTCTTGGCTACGGCATTCATGAAGCGGAAGGCAAGCCATCCACCTTTGGTAACAAAAGCGCTCCCGTTGTGACAGCAGGTGTAGAAGCGGAAGTTGCCAAAGATATTGTCGTCTTCAGTGATGCCAAACTGGGAATCAAACCTTACCAAAATAGTCCTGCATCTTCTGTCAGCGTCAATGTGGGCGTAGGCTACGGTTTCTAGATCAACAGGCAAGCATCTAAAATCTAAAATCTTCTGAAAGTAGGACAGGCATCTTGCCTGTCTTTTTTTCTGTTTTCTCTTCCAGAGGACTTACTCAAAAACCCTCTCAAACTCTTATTCCTTTGTGTCTAAGCGCTAACGCGCAGGCTCCGCCAACGCGGTTCATTTGCGTTACTGGTGTGTTCCTGTTCTAGCCACCTGGGAACGCTTTACAGGAGGCTTTTGCCATTGCCAGCCGGGGACTGGGAACGAGAAATTTTTCTCAAACTTCAATCCCCTCCTCCCCAGCTTTCTGTAACTATTATTAAAATTCAAGGTTTTTGGTGGCGATCGCAAGAGACTGAGAGTGGTGATAGTACCATAAAGATATACACCGAAATTCCGACCGATTTACTGGTGATATTCAACCTCTCAGCCGCATAGTTCCGATGGTAAAATCTCCGATTTCCCCCGTCCAAAAGCTTTCTAAAGTAGAAGGACTAAAAGAACGCAGTAACTATTTGCGTGAACCAGTGGCAAGTGAGCTGCTGGAAGACACCAACTGCTTCACAGAAAATGCTACTCAAATTCTCAAGTTTCACGGCTCATACCAGCAGGACAACCGGGATAACCGGGTTAAGGGTCAGGAGAAAGATTACCAGTTCATGCTGCGAACCCGCAATCCGGGGGGCTTCACACCACCAGAACTGTATCTGACCTTAGACCGACTGGCATCTGAATATGGCAGTGGGACGCTACGCGCTACGACTCGCCAAGGCTTTCAGCTGCATGGGATTTTGAAGAAAAATCTCAAAAGCGCGATCGCATCCATAATAAACAGTATGGGATCGACATTGGGAGCCTGCGGCGACGTCAACCGCAACGTGATGGCACCACCAGCACCTTTTAAAAATCGCCCAGAATACGAGTATGCCTGGGAGTATGCCAATAATATAGCCGAGCTGCTGACACCCCAGACTGGTGCTTATTACGAGATTTGGCTGGATGGCGAAAAAGCTATCAGTGCTGAAGAAAACCCAGAGGTAAAAGCGGCGCGTCAACGCAACGGCAACGGCACCATAATACACGGGAAAGAAGAACCGATTTATGGCGAGCATTATATGCCGCGGAAGTTTAAGTGTGCCGTGACAGTACCGGGAGATAATTCGGTAGACTTGTATTCCCAGGATGTTAGCTTGGTGGTAATAACCAGCGCTTCTGGAGAATTAGAAGGGTTTAACGTCTTTGCTGGCGGTGGTTTGGGACGCACTCACAACAAAGAAGAAACGTTTCCCCGGATGGCAGACCCAATTGGGTATGTAGAAAAAGATGATATCTACGACCTGATTAAGGCAATTGTCTCCACTCAAAGAGATTATGGCGATCGCGTCAACCGTCGTCATGCACGGATGAAATATCTGATTGAGGATTGGGGAGTCGAGAAATTCCGGGAAACTGTCGAAGGTTTCTTTGGTAAAAAACTGGCACCTTTTAAGGAATTACCGCCGTTTAAATACCAAGATTACTTGGGATGGAACGAACAAGGCGATGGTAAGCTTTTCCTGGGAATTTCCATCGAAAATGGTCGGATTAAAGACGAAGGCGACTTTAAACTCTTGACAGCACTTCGGGAAATTCAGGAGAAATTTGCCTTACCCTTGCGCCTGACGCCGAACCATAACCTGATTATTTACGAAATTGAACCAGAACAGAAGCAGGCAATTAGCCAGATTCTCCAAAACTGCGGAGTTGAGCTAGATGCAGATAAGATCGATCCGTTAGTGCGGTATTCGATGGCTTGTCCAGCAATGCCTACTTGCGGCTTGGCAATCACCGAGTCGGAAAGGGCGATGCCTGGTATTTTAGATCGGTTGCGATCGCTACTAGAAAAAGTAGGATTGGCAAACGAAAAGATTATCGTGCGGATGACAGGTTGTCCGAATGGTTGTGCGCGTCCTTACTTAGCAGAGTTAGGCTTGGTTGGCAGTGCGCCTGAGTCTTATCAGCTTTGGCTGGGGGCTTCGCCTGACCAAACGCGGCTTTCAAGAGCATACATGGATCGGCTGCACATCAACGAGCTGGAAGCTGAGTTAGAGCCAATTTTTGTCTTCTTCAAGCAGTCGCGACAAACGGAGGAGAGTTTCGGAGATTTTTGCGATCGTGTCGGTTTTGATGCTATTCGCCAGTTTACCGTCGATTATGAATCTGAAGCTGTATCACCCCAGTCAGACGCTGGCTTAATTAATGAGGTGGTACTGCCAGAAGAATCTGAAATTCAAGTCGCCGCTAAAATCCGCCGTCGGATCAATGTTCGCGATGAGGTATATACTCGCTTGAAAGCAGAGGCAGCTCGTCAGGGTAAGCCAGTGACTCAGTTAGCGAGTGATGCTATTGAAGCCTATTTGCAGGCTAACCAAGCGTCGCCGGAGTAGTCGGGGCTGATGACTGGGGACTGGGGACTAGGTAAGACTTTTTCCCAATTCCCAATTCCCTAGTAACGAATTTATAGCCTGCCGTGCAGGCTTTTTTCGTTTCTTAGGATGATTCGTGGTAATTGGTTTCAAAGGTGTCGTTAGGCGTGCCTTTAATCTTCTGGTGTCACTCTCAGTTGTAGTTTTAGGTTGGATGTGTGCGGCTAAGCTTTACGGAACAAAAGCCAGAAGTATTGTTTAGCTAACCCAACAAATCGCTTGTTTTGGTATTTTTAACTTTAAAAGCAACCCTATTTGGGATTAATTCCTATACCGGATGGCTAATTTCCGATGGGGGATGCAATTAGAAATAGGGAGATGTGTAATGGAAGATACAGAAACTCCGTTAGGAGAGAAGAATTATGACTTGGTTAGAAAAGCAAATTGGACAAGTATATAATAGCCAAGTAGAGAGCAAGCACGATGCTGAAGCTATTGAAGAGGAAATGAGTCCCGGACTCACTGGCGAGTATGACTTGGAGTTGCGCGAGAAAGCTGGGGTACACTCGCCTCCCCCACCTCCAGAAAATATGGGACTTGAGGGCGAATACGATTCCAACGGTTTAGTAAAGCGGGTTGCAGCTGCTTTTGATAAAGATCCGAACATCAAGAATATTGAAACCCTCGATATCGCCCAAGATGGGGGAACTATCCTTCTTAAAGGGTCTGTACCTAATCGATCCATCTTGAGTCATATCGAACAGGTAGCTGCCAAAGTAGATGGTACTAAAGCAGTAGATACTAGCCAGGTGACATATTAAGTCAGCTAAAGTTTTCCCAGCTAAAATTAAAAGTTTGGTAGTAGTGGGAAAACAAATTGGCGATGCAAAGACTAGCGATCGCACCCTCCCAATTTCAGAACCAGCAAATTATCCTGACGGCTGAACAACAGCATTACTTGAGTCGGGTGTTGCGGTTGCGGGAGGGCGATCGCTTTATTGCTATGGATGGACTCGGACACTGGTGGCTGGCTAAACTAGAGGGCAACCAAGCGCAGATTCTAGAACCAATTCTCCAGCCAAACACCGAGTTGCCAGTAGCAATTACGCTGATGGCAGCTTTGCCAAAAGGCAACGGTTTTGATGAAGTGGTGCGCTACAGTACCGAAGTTGGAGTAGTAGCAATTGTGCCATTAGTAAGCGATCGCACTCTCCTAAACCCCAGCACCGGGAAACTCGAACGTTGGCGACGAATTGCTATAGAAGCAGCTGAGCAATCAGAACGTCAAATCGTACCAACAATTTTAGATCCTGTTCCCTTTGCCACAGCTTTGTCATTAGCAAAAGACAAAAATTATATCTGCGTTGCGCGTGGCGACTCTCCCCATTTACGAGATTGTTTGCAAAATAAAGATTTTGCCGGGAGTGGCGATTCCCCCAATCCCGAATCCCGAATCCCCAATCCCCAACACCCATCCATTGCCATCGCAATAGGCCCAGAAGGCGGCTGGACGGCTGCTGAAACCGAGAAGGCGATCGCTTCCGGTTTCCAACCTGTTTCTCTTGGTCGTCGCATCCTCAGAGCCGTCACCGCCCCACTTGTCGCCTTATCTCTGGTAGCTGCTGCTTTTGAAGATTAAAAAATTGTTGGGTAAAGTAGGATGGAAATTATCTATCAACTGCCCGAATTTTAAATTTTTAACTTTATAATTTTTAATTCTTTCCATGCTGGAACAAGTTGCCGAAGCCTTTGAGCGCAAAGACTATAAAACAGTTGCTTGGTTACTGAAAAACCTGGTGAAACAAATGCCGCAAAATCCTACAGTGCAGCTTTATGTAGGACGACTGCACGAAGAAACAGGCAAGCTGGAAGCGGCAGAAACTGTTTATCGGCAACTGCTAAGGGATGCAACGAATCCGAAAATTATGTCCCAAGCACGGCAAGGATTGCAACGTCTAGAAGCGATCGCCCAAAGAAAACGGCAACAAGCGATCGCCCAAGCCACCGCTTCAAAAGAAGATACCGAAGCTGGTGTCTTAGTTCTGGAAGCCCTGAGTCAGGAGGCAAAACAATCAGCTGCCCAAAGTTTAGCTCGGATTATGCAGCTAGACCCCTACAGCGCACGCCTACAATTGCCCAGTCGCGGCTGGCGGCTGTACCGTACTGGCTTGGTAGGAGAAATGCGATACTACAGCCAGCAATTGCAGCAAGCTGACATTCCTTGTTTTTGGGCAAATCTGGCAGACATTGAGAAAATTAACGTTTTCAAAGTCAGCCATTTTGTCTCTGTTACTCCGCAAGTTAGCGTGGTTTGTGAAAACGATCGTTCTCAGATTGGTTCTCTCAACTTTAGCTGGTCAGAAGTGCGCGATCGCGTAGAGGGACAGTTACCCATTTTTGAAGAAGTTGTAGACCAAGATGCCCACCACAAGCTGCAATGGAAAACCAAAACCCAAGATTACGCGCAATTTTGCGACTTGCATCTCCCCGCCAGACGCAGCATACTCCGCCTCTCGGACAGCAGCTACCAGTTTCCGAAGGGTATTCCCTTTAACTCACAGCAGTCCAATCAACCCACCAACCGCACTAACTGGAATAATTTACTCACTTTCTTAAACCAGCAGCTGCAACAGACACCAGTTTGGTCTGATTTCAACCTTTTTGCCCAATCAGCCCTAGATTACGCCGAAATGCTAAAACGCCTCAAGTCCCACATTCACTTGTTTCGCCGCGAAGAAACCCTCTGGGACCCTGCCTTCCAGTTGTACAGTGGGCTGGTTTTCCTCAGAAGTGCAAAATAATGCAAAAAGCGTTAAGTGAACCGGTGGTATAAAAGGCAAAAAACAATAATAAAAAAAGGCAAAAGAAATAATCTTTTGCCTTTTGCTGTCCCTTTTTTAGGGGGAATCGAATGAAAGCCTTTTTATGACTTTGGCGTTTTCACTTGACGTGCCATGTCCATGAAGTTGCTCATGCTGGGGCCTGGACGGCGACGGCTCTGAGAACTGGTAACTGGGTTCAAATATTTGGGAGCAAAAGTGGTGTCATTCGAGGATGGAATCTTACCGTTACTAGTAGCAGGTACTGCCTCAACTCCTTCAGCAGTCTGAACTAGCTCAACTTTAGGTCTTTGAGCGATCGCTGCTGCTTCAGTTTTTTCTTCAGACTTCTTCTCAGGCTTTGGTGAATCCTTTTTAGCCGTAGACGCTGCTACCTTTGCGGGTTCTGGCTTCTTCTCTTGGGATTGTTGAGTCTTTGCGGGTTCTTGCTTCTTGTCTTGAGATTGTTGAGCCTTGACTGGTTCAGCCTTCTTCTGTTCGTTAGAGTCTTTTGACTCGTCAAGCTCCATGTAGTATCCAGACTTTTTGCCAGCTTTAGGAGCTATAGCCTTCTTGTCCTCAGACTTTTCAGAACTAAAAAGCCCTCCGAAGAAAGCGGCAATTCCACCGAACAATTTTTTGATAAAACCGAACATTTATGATTACTCCTGGCGCTTAGATGACGTTGACTCAGTATTCAAAAAAATTGCAACAAGCAATTCTAACTTTAATTCAAGAGTGTTATTACAAATACCACACAGAACTGCTCCTTCTAAAAGGGCGTTGCTTTACATTTGCTCTACGCGGCATCCCTAAAATTGTTATCCAGATCGAATTATGAATTTTTACGGCGGACAAGCGCAAGATTCATCGATACTTCTTTATAAAACTTTACATTCTTTGTTTCATTAAGTACAGTTAGCCAGATGCTTACCAATGGCAGATTGCTGCCTGGTTGCAATACTTTACATTTATCTCAGATTTTGGTAAAAGAGTCAGCCAGTGGGTAGGGTGTCCCAGGCTCGTCGAAAGAAGCGATCGCATCAGTCTAAGCTGAAATTAAATGAGTCAACTATGAGCAAAATGAACTCCAGCGACAAGCCTAACCCCGTATTACTGGTTCACGGCATCAACGACACAGCCGCCGTATTTCATAAAATGGCTCCCTACCTGACACAGCGAGGCTGGACTGTATACGATATTAGTCTCCTTCCCAACACTGGTGAAGCGGGTCTTGACTCTCTGGCTGTGCAGGTTGCCGATTACATTGCCAAAACCTTTGCACCAGAACAACCACTAGATTTAGTAGGCTTCAGCATGGGAGGCATTGTCAGCCGCTACTACGTGCAGCGACTGGGGGGAATCAAGCGGGTGCAGCGCTTTATTACTATATCAGCACCCAATAATGGAACCTGGGCAGGATACTTTCACAATGGCGAAGGCTGCTGTCAGATGAGACCTGATAGCGGTTTATTATATGATTTGAATCGGGATGTCGAGATGCTGGAGCAGCTGAATTTCACTTCTATCTGGACACCTTACGATTTAATAATTTTGCCTCCGAAAAGTTCGCAAATGCCTGTAGGTAAGGACGTGCAGCTGCCGATATTATTCCATCCGTGGATGATTACAGACATCAGGGCAATTAAAGCTGTGGCTAAAGCACTCTCAGAACCACTTAAGAGCGATCGCGAAGCGTCTCCTAAGGAGAATCGCCAACTTCAGCGTACTCCCGAACGCCAAAAATCGCCTCAGCATGAGCGTAATATTTAAACTCCATCAGATTATAAAACGGATCTTCTAAGAAAAAGGTGCGATGCTCTGTCAGTTGACCGGGAAAGCGATGCTTAGGCTCTTGATAAAATTGTAGCTGTCGTTGTTGCGCCCGTTCCAGCATTGCTTCCCAGTCAGACTCGGCGGTAAAAATCAGCCCAAAGTGTCTAGGATAAATACCTCGTTGCGGGGTAAGAGGTTCTTTGGTGACGTGAGCAACGAGTTGATGACCGGATAAATTTAGAATTACAGCATCGCGCGTTTCCCGTCCAACTTTGCAACCGAGTCCATCAGCGTAGTAGGCTTTGGCTTGAGCAACATTGCTGATCGGAAAGGCAAGATGAAATATTGTTGGGTTCATAGCTGTTGGCTTAATTTTGAATTAGTTTAATGTTTTCAGATTTATGCTAATGCTCTCTACGATTAATTCTGTCAATCCGTGGCTAGTGGCGATCGCATTGAATACAATTTTGGCGATTGTCGCCTATTTCGCCCCGAAAAAGCTTCTTACTCCGGCGGGATTACTCCACAGTTGGGCCCTGGGCGTTATCATCTGGGGAACCCTCGGCTTTCCGGGATATTTAGTGGTAATGTTTTATTTTCTCGTTGGTTCTGGGGTCACGCGCATCGGTATGGCGCAAAAGGAAGCCGAGGGAATTGCAGAGAAACGTTCTGGCGCACGAGGGCCAGAAAATGTCTGGGGTTCGGCTTTTACGGCGACACTCTGCGCCTTGGGAGTGCTGGTGGCTAATTATTTAGGACAACCCCAATGGATACCCCTACTACTGTTGGGTTACGTGGCGAGTTTCAGCACCAAACTCTCGGACACTTGCGCCAGTGAAGTCGGGAAAGCTTACGGTAAACGCACATTTCTGATCACCACTTTACAACCCGTGGCGCGGGGAACTGAAGGGGCGGTATCTTTAGAGGGGACTTTAGCTGGGATAGTGGCATCGGCAGCGATCGCGTTCGTTGGCTGGGGCGTTGGTACAATTGACCTGTTGGGTGTGCTTTTGTGTGTGTTGGCGGCGTTTATTGCTACCAATTTAGAAAGTGTAATTGGTGCCACATTGCAAAGTCGCCTAGAATGGCTTACCAACGAATTAGTGAATGTAATCAATACATTGATCGGCGCGATCGCGGCTATATTATTAGCCTTAGCTGTGTCTGCTGGAATGGGTTGAGGGTGCGATCGCTTTGTTTCCTGATTGTAGAAATTACTTAGATAAATGTCTGCAATTGTAAAGGCTGTATAAAGCGACGTATGAAGATTAGTTAAAGCTGACTAATAAGCTTGTCATCCTCCACAAGAAAGAAATAAATAGAGTAATCACCAGTCTTATTACTTTCAGGAGGGGATGGTCATGCCAGCAGATTATGCCGGAAACTCATTTAATCAAGCCAGAAATATCAACCTCACTACCAGTGTCACTCCCTACAGGGACTTTGTGGGTGCCGCCGATCCCTTGGACTACTACAAATTCACTCTCAGTGGTCGCAGCAGCTTGTTCCTTACCCTTGGTAGACTGAGCGCTGATGCCAATGTTCAACTGTTCAACAGCAGCAATCCGAATCAGGCGATCGCTAGTTCAACTCGAAGAGGTAGTTATCGAGAATACATCGGTGCCACTCTAGATGCAGGCACCTACTTCGTCAAAGTTTATCGGCAAAGTGGCGATAGTTACTACAACCTGAGAATGTCTGCCAATCCTGCCACTCCCATCAATACCGCACCCGTCATTGGACTGCCAACTGGAACCGTATCTTATACTGAGAACGGACCAGGAGCGTTAATTGGGGCGGGGGCAACGGTTACTGATACCACCTCCCCCAACTTCGACACTGGCACCCTAAACGTAAGTTTAAGCCCAGTCTCTAACGCTTCTGATATCTTAGGGATTCGCAACCAAGGTACAGCTATTGGTCAGATTGGAGTATCGGGTAGTACGATCACCTACGGAGGAACTGTTATTGGTACTTATAGCGGTGGACTTACTTCTTTTTCCGTCAATTTTAATAGTAATGCCACTGCTACTGCTGCCCAAGCCTTAGTGCAAAACATCACTTATCAGAATAGCTACGACGATCAATCCAACCTTAACCGTACTGTCAGCTTTACGATGACTGATGGTGACGGTGGTACGAGTGCGACGGTAAGTAGAGGCATCACTATAATCCCAGTGAACGATGCGCCTGTAATAACTGTACCTGGTGCCAAAACTGTAGATGAAGACACCGATTTAACAATTACAGGGATCAGTATCGGCGATCGCGATGCTGGCAGTAACCCCGTGCGAGTCACTTTATCAGCCAGCCAAGGTAGACTAACCTTTGGCTCCACAAATGGACTTACCTTTGGCCCAGCAGGAGGAAACGGCAGCTCTACCATGACCTTCACTGGGACGCTAGCAGCCATTAACACAGCTTTTAGCAATCTTACCTACCGAGGCAACACTAACTACTTCGGTGCTGACAGCATTAACATCAGTGTTAATGACCAGGGTAATACAGGTGGTGCTGCTTTGAGCGATAGTAAAACACTGGCGCTGACAGTAAATTCCGTTCCCGATACCTACACCCTCTACAATGGAACGAGTACGCCGGATACCCAAGGCTATCTAGCTTTTGGAACTCAAGGCTTACCTCCCTTTGTTCCTGCTGGCACTCAAACAGCCCTCGCTGGCGGTGGGGTCAACTTAAATAGCACTTCAAATAACCTGGTTCCGGCTGGCTATAGCAACTACAGAGAAGTCTCACCTGCTACTTTGGTCAATCCATTATTCCCCACCCTTGACCGAAATAGTGGCTATACCATCAGTTTCCAGGTGAAGATTAACAGCGAAGCTCACACCAGCGATGATAACAACGACGGAAAACAAGACCGGGCAGGTTTCAGCATCACTACCATCAGCAGCGACGGACAGAAGGGCATCGAGCTTGGCTTCTGGAATAATGAAATTTGGGCGCAGGATGGTGGAGCTAATGTACCTGTAGGTAGTGCTAATCGAACACTTTTCACTCACAGTGAGGGAGTTTTGAGGTCAACAACCAGCATGACCAAGTACGATCTCAGAGTCCAAGGGAACAATTACCAGCTTCTCGTCAATGGTTCCCAAATCTTGACAGGCGCACTCCGCGACTACACAGCCTTCGATCATACCAGAACGATCGCTGGCCCCTTGCCTTACGATCCTTATGAGACACCTAACTTCCTGTTCTTGGGTGACAATACCACTTCTGCACGCGCTAATGTTGACATACGATCTATCGCGATCGCTACCGCCTAAAAAATAACTCTGTGGTTCTAGAAACTCGGTTTCTTCCTTGAAGCCGGGTTTCTGTGGACTGTGGTTCTTTGATTAGAAGATAATAGATGTGGAAAACCTATTTCATTATGGGATTCATAGCATCGGCAGCTTTTGTAAACGTTGATGACACAAAAGCGCGATCGCGATCGGGGCAACTACACTAGACTTGGTTGGGAATCCCAGCAAGTACGGAATAATTTAACCAGACATTGTATAAGTTCTGGACATCTACTTACCTTCGTTACTTCATGGAAGCAGCCTTTTTGATCGTTGATGACCAGCCCGTAACCCTTGGGCAAGCTCTAAAATATTTACAATCCTCTGGAAAACTCAATACTTTCATCGGCGAAATCCTCCGCCAGCACGTAATAGAGCAAGAATTGCAAACACTCCAAGTGCAACCGAGTTCCGCAGCAATTGAGCAAGCAGTGATTGATTTTCGCTTGCAGCGCGGTTTAACTGACCCCAAGAGTTTCCAAGAATGGCTAACTCAAAACGGTACAGACTATGCAAGTTTTCACAATCAAGTTAGTTCCGGCTTTAAGCTAGCAAAGCTTAAAGCGACGATTGCAGAGCCAAAACTACAAGAATATTTTATCGAACGTAAAATTTTTTTAGATCGGGTGGTACTCTCTCGCCTTGTTGTGGATAAACAAGAATTGGCGGAGGAGTTACATAGCCAAATTGAGGAAGGAACCAGCTTTGAGCAACTAGCCAAAGAGTATTCTCTCACCGACGACCGCATTGTGAATGGCATGATGGGGCCAGTCAGTCGAGGAACGCTACCGGATATACTCAGAGCAGCTGTTGATACAGCCAGTCCTGGCGAGTTAGTCGGGCCGTTAGAACTGGAACAAACTTGGGCTTTGTTTCGAGTTGAACAGTTTCTGCCAGCCTCGTTAGAAGATGGTCAGCTAAAGGAAGCACTACAAAATGAACTTTTTGAGCAATGGCTAGCAGCGAAAATTCAAAAACTAACGGTCAAGCTGCAAGTAAGTTGATAATTGTCGATCAATCTCAGAACTTGCCTTGGGATGCGCCACCTCTAAGCTTGCTTTCTCCTGAAGAGCAAGCGCAATTTAAAACTCAATCCGAGACACGTCGCTACACTCTGGGGGAAAAAATTTGGTCTACGGAGAGTCCCGGCGACCAGTTTTTTATTGTGTCTGGGAAGGTGCGTTTGCGGGAAGAAGGCGCTGCTAAGCCTTTGGCAACTCTGGAAGCAGGGGATTGGTTCGGTGACTTGCAGAAGCTTTCCGGGCTTTTCAAGGCGGTAGCAGCCAGCAAAGAAGTGATAGTAGTGCGTTGGGATGCTTCGCTGTGGAGTGAGTTTTCATCGCCAGAAATTGATAGTTTCTGGCAGCAGGAAGGTAGCGCAGACATCTTGCCTGTGTTGGATGCCACAGTAGAAAATGAGCGACGCGCCCCGATACAAAATTATCCCTTTGTTTCCAGTCTCAATACAGCAGCTGCTTGTTTAACAATGGTGGCGCAGCAGCTGGAAAACCCTGCCCCCCTGGAGTGGGTGCAGCGCCAGTTGCGGGGACAACGCCCTCGAAATCTAGTGGAAGCTGGAGAAAAAATGGGGCTGGTGCTACGACGGGTGATAGTTTCTTTTGAAGAGTTGCGAAAGCTAACTTTGCCAGCGTTGCTGCACTGGGAACAGGAAAGCTGGGTTGTGGTGTACGAGGTGAGAGGCGATCGCTTAATTATCGCTAATCCCCTCAATCCCAGTCAAATTTGCGAGAGCATTCCTCTGTCTGCGGTGGAAACTGCTTGGGATGGGCAACTTTGGCAAGTTGAACCGATCCAAAAGCAGGATAAATTTAACCTTAGTTGGTTTTTACCTGCGGTTTGGCGCTATCGGGGATTATTGTCTGAGGTGCTGTTTGCCTCTTTCACGTTGCAGTTATTGGGTTTAGCTACACCATTAATTACGCAAGTAGTGATTGATAAGGTGATGGTGCAGGAGAGTTTGCCGACTTTGGATGTAATGGCGATCGCTCTGTTGTCTGTTGCTATATTTGAAGCAGTTTTAGGCATTTTGCGTCTATTCATCTTCACCCACACCGCACGCCGTCTAGACCTCAGCTTATCAGCGCAGTTGTTCCGTCACCTGATGCGGCTACCTTTGGCTTATTTTGAGTCGCGCCGGGTGGGAGACACGGTGGCGCGGGTACAGGAACTGGAAAATATCCGCCAGTTTCTCACTGGTACGGCGATGACTGTGATTTTAGACAGCATCTTTGCCGTGGTGTATTTGACATTGATGTTTTACTACAACGTCAAACTCACCTTTGTGGCGCTGGCGGTGATTCCCCTATTTGCCATTTTGTCAATAGTTGCCACGCCGATTTTGCGAAACTGGCTGAACGAAACCTTTAACCGCAGTGCGGACAGTCAATCCTTTCTCGTCGAGACGGTGACGGGGATTCACGCTGTGAAGGCTCATGCGGCGGAGAGAACAACACGCGATCGCTGGGAAGGATTATTTGCCCGTTTCATCCGCACCGGATTTAAAGCTTCCACCACCTCCAATATTAGCAACAATATCGGCGACTTTCTCACCAACTTTTCCAACCTACTAATCCTCTGGTTTGGAGCTACCCTAGTCATCAGTCAGAAGCTCACAATCGGTCAGCTAGTCGCCTTTCAAATGCTTTCCGGTAGGATGACCGGACCACTTTTACGTTTAGTACAACTCTGGCAAAACCTGCAACAAGTTCTGCTATCTGTAGACAGAATTGGAGATATTCTCAACGTCGCCCCCGAAGCCGAACCAGGTTCCGGTTTAGTTTTACCGACCCTAAAAGGTCAAGTCACCTTTGACCAAGTTTTCTTCCGCTACCATGCTAATCAAGAACCAATTTTACGCGGAATTTCCTTCAAAGTTCAGCCAGGAATGTTTGTTGGAATTGTCGGTAGAAGTGGCTCAGGAAAAAGTACCCTTTCTAAACTTTTGCAGCGACTTTACAGCGTTGAATCAGGGCGCATTCTTATCGATGGATTTGATATTAAAAGTGCTGATTTATCATCTCTGCGGCAACAAATTAGTGTAGTTCTCCAAGAAGATTTTCTCTTCAACGGTTCCATCTTAGAAAACATCACTTTGGGCAATCCAGATATCACCGCCGAACAAGTTGTAGAAGCCGCTCGATTAGCAGCCGCCCACGACTTCATTAGCGAACTACCTCAAGGTTACGAAAACCCTGTCGGAGAGCGCGGTACAGCCTTGTCTGGAGGACAGCGGCAAAGAATTTCTTTAGCTCGTCTTTTCCATTCGCAAGCCCCGATTTTAATTCTCGACGAAGCCACTAGCGCCCTTGATAGTGAAACTGAGCAACAAGTTCTACAAAACATCCAGAAGGTTTCGCAAAATCGCACAGTATTTATGATTGCTCACCGCTTTGAACCACTCAAGCGAGCAGATTTAATATTGGTACTGGAAAAAGGCGTTTTAATGGAACAAGGAAACCACTCGGAACTGATGCAAAAGAAAGGATTGTATTACTCACTCTATCAGCGCCAACAATCAACTGTTTAAGCTAGTAGGCTGGGTTGAGGAAATAAATCCGACACTCCTAAAATTTTAACTCACTCTATCAGCGCTATATTAACCTAATAAAAATTAGATTAGGGCGCTATGGATTCTTAAATATAAGTTTCACCATATCAGGCAAGTAAAGTGCTTTAGGAAGGGGATTATGAATTGAGGAAAATACTAGCGATTCTTCTGTTCCCTAGCCCGTCGTGAATCCCCTCCTTTCTAGCCCTCTGTTACTGTTTATTAACGCGACTGAGCAACCATAAAGAAACAATAACTCCGGCAACGTGGGCGGTAATCGTATGGGTATTTGCCAGCACTACAAAGATATCCAATGGTTGAATGAGCCGATTAATAAATTGAGGATCGTAGATTGCCACACCACCCTGAGCCTGAGAAAGAGACTTTGCCAATAGAGTGCCAGTAATCGCTTCTGCCCCTACAACCGCCAGCAGTAGCCCTACCAAACTCACGGTTAATCCAAATCTTAAAACTTTAATCGCATCTGCCTTCTTAGGGCGCAGGTTAGGATTAGAATCTTTTAAATGTAAGCCTAAACGGGTGTATCGAAAAGCCTGATAAATGCTGAAATAAAGCACTAAAAGGCCGCAAACAGCAAAAAATATACTGCCCCCAGTCCCCGGATTACTGGCACCACCCCCGCCAGCACGGGGTCCGGCAGATGGGATAGCAAACAAAAAAATCAGGGTGGAGACAACAGATAGCACTAACTGAACCCAAAAGCCTATCCAGCCTGTTATGCGGAAAGCACTGGCAATCCGTTGTATAGCTGAAGGAACGGGAGGAGAGTCAAACTTTTCTTGCATGGCTTGATTTTAAGGCGGCTTGATTCCGGATGTCTCTAAACAAAAGGTGTTGTGTTGAACAAGTAGCGATCGCTCTTTGGTTTTAGAGTAATCTCTCTGGTCAACAAAATACAAAGATGTTTAAACTCTGGAGAACTTTTAAGTGAACCTCGCCGTCACTCTGTCAAGAGCAGGCACCCGAATCACTTTGTGATTAAACGCCTGCCTTTTTCAAGAGCAGCCCAATCGAATTGGAAGCAGCATTATGAAGTTTCTGCAACCGACTCTTAGGCAGCATTTAGTTTCCGCCACTTACGCCATTGCTTTGGTGTGCAGTTTGGTGGTCTACCAAGGTGCCTTTACTCCAAAACCGCTTTCTGTGGTTCAGAAGCACTTTCGCGCGATCGCCACTGAAGATCCAGAGCTTACAGTCACTCAATACAGTGACAATGCCATTCTAATCCGATCCTATGGCGCGCTGGATGAAGTTTATCAGGGTCAGTCAATCTACCCAGCCTGGGAGGAATTTTTTTCAAAGTACCACATTCAAGACTTCCAGGTTGTCAAAAAACATCTTTCTGGCGACGAGCTGGCATTTGGCAAACAAACCAATCGCGTAATCGAAGCCCAGATCGCGATCGCTGCCAAGTCTAACCACGGAACTCCTGTAGTGCTGTCAATTTCCTACAAAGTCCAATTCGATAAGAATGGTAAAATCACCCATGAACTCTGGCAGGTCAACCCAGAACTGAGTGTCTAAAATTAATGGTATCGTTCAGTCTTTTTGTGAGATAAAAGCACTAAAGCAACGAACTATCTACGTCTATAAGGGTGCATACAAGGGTGCAAGGGTGAGAAACGCGCTGATTGACGGGTGAATTTTCCGGGTTGATAAAAGCATCGTTAGTTTGGGGAAACATATCCCATTCCAAATTGTTTGGCTGGGGAGCTTAATGAGTTATGCACATGAAATTTGAGGATATATATCAGTTTTTTCAAGACCCTCCTCCCACTTATCTCAACAAGGAACTAGCGGTGTGTTATGTCCTTTGGGTCTTGTTGGGTGGGGAATCTTACGGGACAGAACTCATCGGACGACTTGAGAGTGAATATCCAACCTATCGACTCTCTGATACCGTCCTTTACAGCGCCCTAAAATTCCTAGAAGACCAAGCTGCCATCACTGGTTATTGGAAAAAAGTGGAAGGGCGAGGAAGACCGCGCCGGATGTATCAAATTCGCCCAGAGTGCCGGGATCAAGCTCTAGACCTTGCCCGTCTTTGGGACGACTATACGATGAGGGGGGATAAACAAGCAATCTGAAGAAAGTGCCAAATATTGGCGATAGGCGATACGCTATAGGCTATTGCCTATTTCTCATTGGCTGAAAGCTAGAAATCCGTGAATACGACTGTTTTATCCTCAACGTTTTTGTTAACACTGTTGTTGGCAGTTGGTCTATTTTTCTTTATTCGAGCCTCCGCAAAAGACCGAACCCAACAAGTACAACTCATTACAGAGCAATCCGAAGAATCCCTTCTAGCTCAATTGCAGCAGTATTTTGACAATCGGGCCTATCAGGTTGCTGCCGTGGATGCGGCGCAAAATCAAGTTACATTTCAGGGATTTGTCCGCCCTAGCTGGTTTTTGGCTATTTTCCTGAGCCTGCTAGCCTTTTGTGGCTTCCTGTGTTTAGCACTTGTTTTAGCGATGCTTTTTCCCAATCTGGCTAAAGTTTTTCTTGGTTTAGTTCTCCTATCGCCAGCAGCTGGAGTATTTTACTGGAAAAAAGCTGGTCGCAAGGAGCAGGTATCTCTCAAGCTGGAAGCCTTAGCAAGTGAAGCCACTGGAACCAAAAGCCTAATTACTGTCACTGCCCATCGTGATGAACTGGCGGCTTTGCAAGAGGCGCTGCAATTAAAGCCTGTGATTGAATAATCTATATTAACCAAGGGTTGGAAAGGGGAAGGATGAGCAAAAAGAGTAAAAGGAAAAAAGCGCCCCAAATAAAGGATGTAGCTTTGCTTCTCCGAATCTTAGAGACCAGATCGGAAAAAGTGAAGAATTCTTTTTTGTATGAGAGCCTTTTGCTTTTTGCTTTTTTACTTCATCCCTCAGCCTTTCCACGTCTCAGTTGCTACGAACAGCCGCAACTGTAGGCGTTTGGGCGCTATTGTCCATTATCCTGAGACTGGGGAACAGAAAATGGTTTTCTTCCACATATTGAGCGCCAAACAATCCTTTTTCTGCCCAGAAGTACCGATCTGTGGTGTGTTCGTTCCGCTTTACGAGTAGCAAAGCAGGTGGAAGTATTCCCTCGGTTTGAATAAACCTTCTCGCAGCCGTGACCGGTTTATCTTCGCCGCTTTCGATACTAAACTGAGGCACGTGTTCTAGAATTCTCCGTCCTTCCTGCCGACGGCGACTTTTACGCTTACGTCTTCTAGCCAACGTCATTACCTCCTATTTATATTTGACAGTTGTAATGATAGATACAAAAACCGTCGCAAGTATATCGGTTTGAGTTCAAAATATCAACTGCTTTTCATAGACTGATACAAATCAAGCAGAAGTTTAGAGATTCAAATAAAACAAAAGCAACTGGGGAATAGAGGCTCTATAAGCTACCTTGCGCCCCTTAAACTTTAGCTTAACCCTAAAATTCGCTTAATTACCTTGTTTATGGGAAAATTTAGGTAGTCGAAAACATCTGTCAAACTGAGATAATACCGGAAAAAATATAAATTTATTAACAAAGGTTAAAAAAAATTGACAAATTTGCACGCCTTTTGGCTCTTGCACCAGTTGCACCCAGGCGCGACATCATAGAAAGAAAGCGAGATCGGGATAATTCTACTCGGTGAAGCCGTTAAACATCGAAACAAAGGCGAATGTGTTTATGCCTACCAGTTCAGAATTCGTTGCTCTGTGCCAATCGCAGGTGGCACTGTTAACTCAAGGGCTGGGTGCTGCCTTGAGCGTCGTGTATTTGACCGAAGAACTGGTAGATGGTGTCCCAGCTAAGCTAAGACCAATTGTGGCTTACCCGCCGACAGCGAGGTCGTGGGAAACGGAGCGGGCTTTGGTCGCACCTTCTAAGGGGTCGATGGAATCTATTCCTCGGTTACGAGAAGCTTCCCGGCTGATGATTGCCCAAGAGTCGGCTCATACGCCCCAGAAGGGCGCGGATGAGGGTATAGTGCGGTCGCCCGATACCGATCATGCTATAAGCGGTTCCTCTCGTCAAATCGTACTACCCCTGATTCATGAGGGTGTGGTGATGGGGTTTTTACTAACAGCGCGGGAAGACAGACCTTGGAACGAAGGAGAACGAGCGGCAATTGAACGCATTGCTGGGACGCTGGCGATCGCTTGTTTTCTAGATCAACGCTCTGAATGGTTCGAGCAGCAGTTAAGTAAGCAACAGCGTCTTGGGGAGCAACAGCGCGACCTTTTAGACGATCTTGTACACCAATTTCGCAATCCCTTAACAGCTTTGCGGACGTTTGGCAAATTGCTCGTCAGAAGACTGCGACCGGGAGATGCTAACCGGGAAGTTGCTAACAGCATCGTGCGTGAAAGCGATCGCTTGCAAGAATTGCTCTTGCAGTTCGATCGAGCAGTTGCTATGAATCAAGAAGAGCTAGAACCAAGTTATACACTGCCGTTAGCGTCGGTGCCAATTGCGCCTTCTTGCCCATTACCTGCATCCCACTCCCTACTTCCCGATTCAGCGCTGACGTTGGAATCTTGCTCGGTAGCGGAAGTTTTGTCACCGCTTTTAGTTAACGCAAAAGCGATCGCCTCTGAGAGAAATCTGACTTTACTTTCCAAAATTTCCCCAAACTTGCCGCCAGTGCAAGCTGATGCCAAAGCGTTGCGGGAAGTGTTGAGCAATCTGATCGACAATGCCTTGAAGTATACTCCAGCCGGAGGACAGGTTTATATTCAGGCAGGAGAGGAGCGTTCCTCGCCGCAAGGAAATTTTCAAGCGATCGCCATTAGCGACACCGGCCCCGGCATTCCAACCCAAGATAGAGAGCATCTGTTTGAGCGACATTATCGCGGAGTTCAGGCAGAAAGCGACATACCTGGGAGTGGATTAGGGTTAGCGATCGCGCGAGATTTAGTCAAACAAATGCACGGTGACATAGAAATAAAAAGCCCAGCTATATTAAGCTGGGTTACTGATAGTTCCCCCCATACCTCAAGACCGGGAACAACATTTATTGTTTGGTTGCTAATTGCGAATGACTAATTGCTAAGTTCTGCCCATTAGCCATTCATTACTGTCTAATCACCAAATCCTCGCGCAATCTCAGATTCAGATCAGTATCCGGGTCAATTGCAATCAAGCTAACTTTGTCCCGACCGAGGAACAGACCGATTAAACCGCCGATACCAACACCGCCCAAAACTTCTTCGGTAGCGATCGCTTTGTCACCAGTTACTGCCGAAACCGCCGCCGCCGCCGCCGCGCCCAAAGCAGCATCCTTGATAATATTACTCAGGCTGGCACCCTTAGTAACATCTTCGGTTTTGGTAATTGCCTGAGAAATGGCATTTATCGGTAGCCTTTGATTATTCGGCAGAATCAGCTGCTGGGCAACAAACCGGGTGCCTCCTCTATTAGGTGCAGGTTGCAATTCACCCACAATCTGACTACCAGCAGGAATTAGCACAGTCCCTTCGGCGGTAGTAATATTAGCTGCCACCGTCAACGTCAGGGGTGCCCTTTCGTCAGGCGTGACCAGAATTTTTTCTTTATCGTACCTAACGGGAATGGTGGTTCCAGACGGAATAGCTAAAGTTGTGTTTACTGGAGGTGTGTCTGGTGTGCCATTAAGCGCCACAATATAGGGCGAATTAATTGCTGCCACTTGCCCAGCGCTAACCAAAGCTTGGTAGATGAAAGCTGCCACCTCAGCACGAGTAGCATTCCGAGTTGGATTCAGCGCGCTAACAGTAGGATAGTTCACCACGATGCTCTTTTCTGTAGCAGCAGCAATGCTGTTGCGAGCGTAGCTAGAGATAGAAGAAGCATCGTTATAAAGTTGCAAACTGCTGGCTACATTACTGGTGCTGTAGTTCAAACCATTTGCCAAAGAAACCAGAACTTGTTCGCGAGGAATATTCTGTCCGGGGCGGAAGACATTACCGGGATAACCCGATAAAAATCCCATTGCGTAAGCTTCCCGAATCGCGTTGTAAGCCCAGTAGTTTGATGCAACATCGCTAAAATTGACAGGGTTGCGGATGTTAGCTTTATCAAAAGCTTTACGAACCATAGCCGCAAACTGAGCGCGAGTTACTGGATCGTTGGGGCGGAATGTACCATCAGGAAATCCTGCGATAACATCTCTTCTTGCCAGTTCTACAATAAAATCTCTTGCCCAGTAGTTTGAAGATACATCGCTAAAACTGACAGTAGTTTGAGCAACAGCAGGTGCAGGTGTCATCATCGTTTGCACCATTGGTGCCACCGTGCCTGATGTCATTCCCAATAACATTAATAAAGCTGTTCCTGATTGTATGCGCTTGAAGTTAGACATTGTGAGCGTTCTCCGTTTTTCTCGTCCCTTTGTTTACTTTGACCTGTAATTCTCTAATAGGTTCCTAAAAATTTGATGTCAAATCATTTTTTTTTAGTTTTTGACAAAATAGGGAAATAAATACAGGTTCAGCGGAAAGTTGTACTTTCCCTAAGACTTAAAGACGCATGGGTGGTAAAATAGTTGCTTGTTGTAGAAAAACTCTTAATCTTCGTTTTCTGGTTGAGTAATATAGTATTGTTCCCTGAGGAGGCTTTTGCCTTCGTTTTCTCGCTCCTCCCCCTGCGGACTGGAAGAGTATGAAAAGAAAGGCACACCTAAGGATAGGTGTGCCTTCACTGACAAAATTCGGATGAAGAAATTCAACTTGAAGAGAGGTTTACTATCCCTGAAGGTCAGCCCATCGGCGGTAGAGTTTTTGAATCGCTTTCAGGACAGGGCTAGGAGTAGACTTCTGCGCTTCGCTGTTGGGATCTAGAAGCTGTAATCGAGTCAGGAGTTTAGCTTCCTCAATTGCCACCTCGCCATCGCTGTAAATTAAGGCGCTGATGGCTTCGATAAGGCGCTGGTAATCTTCCATGTTAGGGCGATCGCCTAAATAATCCTGAACCCAATTGTAGACCTCGCTGGGGCTTACAGATACGAGTTCGTACAATAACGGCTGAAGCTCTGGATCGTCAGCAATGCCTTTTTCCTTGGCTACTCGCTGGAGATATTGCCGTTCTTCTGGCTGTATTCTGCCATCAATCCAAGCCGCACCGATGAGAATCTTGACAAGCTGTTTAATACTGGAATTGGCGACCATAGGCTTTTCTCTACTTTCCCCTAACAGATTAATTCATCAAGCATCAACAGAATATCGCAACCACAACTACCATATAGGCTTATTAATGTTTCTGTTGTAGCCGAACCATAAAGAATCCATCCATTTGATGTCGGTGAGGCCAGACTTTGATCCACCCGGCGGGGGTACTAAAAGCTGAGAAAGGGGAATTGGGGTTGGGTGGCGAAATCTGCCATTCTTGGTGGCGTTCTAAAAAGGAGTGAATCACACCTTCATTTTCCAACGGATGCAGTGTGCAGGTTGCATAAACTAAAATTCCACCAGGTTTTACCCAAGTAGCTACTTGATCTAAGAGTTCCCCTTGAAGCTGCGAAAGTTCCCGAACTGTGTCTGGAGTTTGCCGCCAACGTGCATCGGCGTGGCGGTGCAGCGTACCGAGTCCTGAGCAGGGAGCATCTAATAAGACGCGATCGCCTGTGTTGATAAACTGAGTTAAGCTGCGGCTGTCGCCAAGCTGAATTTGAATCGACTGCAAGCCTAGCCGTTCGGCGTTTTCTTTGAGTTTTCGGAGGCGGGAAGCAGTCTTGTCGCACGCCCACACTGCCCCATTGTCTCCCATTAATTCTGCAATATGAGTAGTTTTTCCTCCCGGTGCAGCGCAGGCATCAATTACTACTTCACCAGGTTGAGGATCTAATAGATAACTTACCAGTTGGGCGCTACTATCTTGCACCGTCCACCAACCCTCACTGAAACCGGGCAACTTTTCGATTTTCGATTTTGGATTGGGGATTGGGGATTGGGAATTGGGGATTCGGGATTGGGGATTGGGAATTGGGGATTGGGGATTGGGGATTGGGGATTGGGGATTGGGAACCCTTGAAGATTCTTCACCCAGTCCCCAGCCCCCAGTCCCCAGTCCCGGTGTCCCTGCGTCCCCCCTTTCCTCAGCCTTTGTGTTAGTCAATCTTAAAGCTTGCGGTAGATAGGGAACGCGAGTAACACCAACGCTAGCAGCTTGCATTGCTGCTTCTACTTCCTCTATTGAGGTGCAAAGGGTATTTATCCGGAGGTCAATTGTTGGGGGTTGGTTCAGCCATTGGCAGAGTTGTTCAGTCTCTGTCTTTCCCAACTCGTTTAACCAAGCTTCAATAATCCAGTCAGGATAGCTATGTAAAATTCCTAAGTGTTGAATTGGGTTTTCTGGCAGTTCCAAAGACGCGATCGCATTTGTCTCTACAAGACGGATATACTGTCGCAATAAACCATTAACAAAACGGGAAAGTCCAGAAAATCCGTTTTCTTTAGCTAGTTCTACAGTGGTATTGACAGCAGCCCAAGCGGGAATCTGGCTCAGATAAGCCAGTTGGTACAAGCCTAGATGTAAGATGCTGCGAAGGTCTGGAGGTTGTTGGTGAGATTTTTTTTTGCCTAATCGGTCGATGAGAAAGTCAAGCGATCGCACTCTTCTCACACTCCCATAAACTAATTCTGTCACCAACCGTCGATCGGGAGCGCTCAGATCGGCTTTTCGCAGCACTCGGTCAAGTGCCACATCAGCGAAAGCCCCTCGGTGAACGTCTCTCAGGGCGATAAATGCTATTTGGCGAGGATTTTGCTCCATTCAGTTTTTACCGACGTTTAGCGATCGCATTCTAATACTTCCATAGTTTGGGAGAACTTTCTTGATGCTGACAACACTCATCAGCCAGATTCTTTGCTCCTCCCATATCCCTGATTGAGCTTTCTTGCTTAATTTATGTAAAAGTTAGTGGCTATTGGATTAATACGTTGGCATATCAATGGGTGGATAATAGATTTTAAAATTTCCCCCTACCTATCCCCAGAATTTTGCCCCACGGTAAGTCCAGACTAAATTAATTTTCCGTTCGCGTTATCTTTTTATTTAATACAAAAGAAACTTTTAATATGTTGAAAGTAACTTACTTATTGTTAACTTTATAAATTGTTTATGACTGTAGTGTTAACTTAGAAAAAGCTAAACATCCTCTCGATCAGAGCGGAAGGAATTTTTTGCCTTGGGAAATCAGCAGATACCCCAGATGCCATTTAGAAAATTCTGAGGATGGTACGCGATCGCACTGTGCTAAGTAGGTGAGCGTAAATAAACAGGCGTAGTAGAGCGGGCTTTCCCCACCAGTCACTACATTTGTAAAGCAATACCCACTCTACCGCCAGAAGCTAAATCCTCTGCCCAAGACAGAGACACTAATTTAAAGATGATGATAATCTACTGATCGGCAAGGTTTGTAGATTGAGCCATCAGTAATTTTTACTCACTTAACATCATGTGGGTCAAGTCTACCCAACCCAAAATAGCCTTGAGTGCGTAAATTAATATAACAGTGCAACCGTAAACCTGAGTCTTACTTAAAAGAGTTTAAACAGGCTCAGAGTTAGGGGAAAAGAAGTGTAAGGAGGAAGGCAAAAAAGACATTTATCCAACGTTTGCAGGCTGCTGCCTACAAGTATCTGGAGTTAGTTTAGATCCACTCAGGCAGGCAGCAGTCAGGTTCACCACACTAGAACCGGACTTGCACCAAGTCGAGTTCTAGGAGATTCAGCAAAACATAAAAGAGCTTGTGAAATTAGGATTCAGAAGAACTAGCCAAATTTTAGGTATATTTTTAGTCGCAGCAGCAACAGGCGGCAAATACGTGCTGGCACAAACCATAGTTCCAGCATCTGACGGCACAGGGACGATTGTCAGTCCTTCCGGAACTTCTGTATACAATATCACTGGCGGTCAGCTATCGGGCGACAAAGCGAATCTGTTTCACAGCTTCACCAAGTTTGGCATCGACCAAAACCAGATTGTCAACTTTCTCTCCAACCCATCCATCCAGAACATTTTTGGGAGGGTAGGAGGTGGAGAAGCCTCGGTTATTAACGGTATTATCCAGGTTACAGGCGGCAACTCCAACTTATTCTTGCTCAACCCAGCTGGCATCGTTTTTGGTGCAAACGCTATTCTTAATGTGCCTGCCTCTTTTACTGCCACCACCGCTACTGGTATCGGCTTTAATTCCGGTTGGTTTAATACAATGGGCGGCAATGATTATGCTGCTTTGGTAGGCAATCCTAATGCTTTTGTCTTCAACACCTCCCAGCCTGGAACTATTATCAACGAAGGTCAGCTGTCTGTAGGCACCAATCAAAATCTCACGTTGCTGGGCGGTACTGTGGTTAGTACAGGAGAGTTGCAAGCACCAGGAGGTAAAATTGTCGTTGCCGCTGTACCTGGTGAAAGCTTGGTTCGTATCTCTTTGGCGGGAAATCTGCTGAATTTGGAGGTGGGGGCTGGGGACTGGGGACTGGAGACTGGAAATCCTAATGCCTTATCTTTGCCCCAACTGCTTACGGGTTCTGGTGTGGGGAATGCCACGGGGTTGACACTGGACAACAATGGTCAAGTGCGACTGACAGGCTCTGGATTGTTGGTGGAAAATGGAGATGTGGCAATCAAGGGAGCGATCGCTACTCAAACAGCTACACTATCAGCAGCTAACAACCTGACTCTGGTGGAAAGCCAGCTGTTGACAACTGGCAACTTACAGTTGTTAGCTCAAAATACGGTGCGGGTGCGAGATAGTGTGGCGAATCCCTTTATCGCCCATGCTGGAGGCAATCTCTTCATCCAGGGCAATCAGAACATTGATATCCTAGCCCTAAATCATCTTTCACAGACACCTTTTGTTAGCGGCGGCGACCTGAATCTGGTTAGCGATGGCAATATCTCTGGGGATACTCACTTTGCCAGTGGCGGTAGTTTGTCGATGCTGAAATTGTCAGGTCAACCAGGAGACTTTGTTAGTCTCTATGACCCAATTATCAGCTCTAATGGTAATGTTTCTTTCGGAAATTATAGTGGTGTCGCTCTCAAGATTGAGGCTAAAGGTAGCATCCAAGGTGGCAATATTACAATTACAGGGCCAGACACTAATATACTTCCGGGTTCAGACCCAGATATTGCCCTTTTAACCGATCCGACTACAAATGGCGCATTGATTTTGCGGGCGGGCGTGGACGAATTAGCCAATCCTGTTAATATTTCTGCACCTTTCTCATCCCCCGCTATCGGCTTGTTGCCAGCAGGCAGTATTCAGGTAGGCAGAATCAACACGGGAACTAACATTAATGGTGTAAATGCTGGCCCTGTAATTGTGCAGGCTAAGGGCAATATTAATATTTTCAGAATTAGTGCTAGTTGGAATGGTTTAACAGGTTCAGGTAATGGCGGCAATATTAATTTAGATGCAGGGGGAGACATTACTATTAATGATAGTAATGTGTCAGTAAGTAGTAATGGAAATGGCGGCAATATAACTTTCAATGCTGCTGGCAGTATTTCATTTCTAGATGTTCTCTCTAGAGGTGAAAATGGGATCGGTGGCAATATTTCTATCACTGCTGGCAGCAACATTGAAAGCGACGACATTCAGACGAGAGGTGGTTTAAATGGTGGAAATATCACCATTACCAGCACTGGTGGCACGATTAATACTGCTGCGAGAAATGCCGAAGGCAGCGTGGCATCTTGTATTTCAAGTTCGGGTGTTTTTTGCGCTGCTGGCAGTAGTGGTGATATTAGTCTCACGGCAGCTAATGGCATTATTTTAGGCGGTTCCAATGTGACTGGTTCCGATCAAACTGGCACTTTGAAGGGGAGGAATATCAGCCTAACTAGCAATGAAATTGATTTTACGAGAGATAGACCGATTAGCGGGACTGGGGATATTACTATTCAACCGTTTACGCCAGACGGTGCGATCGCTATCGGTGGAATTGACAACACTACAACTGCTTTGGATCTGACTGCAACTGAGTTGGGTTTATTGCAAGATGGCTTTGCTTCGCTTACCATCGGCAGAATTGACGGTAGCGGGACGATTACCATCCCCAATAACATCATCTTCAGCGATCCGGTGAAGATTCAGTCTCCCAACGGCGCGATCGCTGTTAATGGCATAATTACTGGAGCAGGGAACGCCTCAATTACCCTCAACAGTGCCACTACAACCTTAAATGCTGGCATCGCTACAAGCGGTAGTGACATTACTCTGGGCAATAATATCCAGCTTGGTACTGATGTCACCCTCGATTCTGGCGGTGGAAATATCACTTTCAACGGCAGTGTTGATGGAAATCAACGCTTAACATTGAATAGCACAGGCACAACGACCTTTCTCGGTGCCGTAGGGAGTAAAAATCCCCTAAATATCCTCAGCACTGACGCTCTGGGAAATACACAGATTAATGGAAATGTCAACGCAAGTCAGATAAATTTTCTGGACGCATTAGAGTTGCTATCTGACGCGACACTGACAGCTGCTGAGATTAATTTGGGGAACGCAGTCAGCGGTAGCGGCAGGAATTTGGGATTGCAACCTTTAACACCCAGTCAAAATTTAACGATCGCAGCGACAGGGACATCATTTGCAGATGGCTTCAACTCAATAACTATTGGACAAGCTGACGGATCGGGAGCGATCGCATTATCGGGTGACATCACCTTCAACGATCCAGTGATAATGCGATCACCACTTTTGTCGGGTTCCATCACCGCAACTGGAACGATTACGGGGTTAGGCGATGCCTCAATTACTTTACTGGCAAACCAGAACATCACCACAAACAACATAACCGCCAATGGGGGAATTAACCTTACGAGCAATCAAGGATCTGTTAGTACCAGAAACCTGAATTCTTCAGGAGTGACTCAGGGTGGAGACATCAATATTATTGCTAGTAACACAATTACCACTGGTGCGATCGATAGCTCTAGTTTAGGAGATGGCGGTAACGTCACTCTAGATCCAACTGGCGATATCCAAGTCGTCTCCATTAACGCCCAAGGTGGCACCAATGGCACTGGCGGCAATGTAGACATTACCACAGAGAGATTTTTTCTGGTTACAGGCACCTTCACCGACCAAAATCAGGAAATAGCAAGCATTTCCACAGCCGGGGGTTTAGGGGTAGGAGACATTACAATTCGGCACGGCGGTGGTTTACTAAACACTCCCTTTAATGTGGGTGATGCAACCAACAACGGGACAAGCGGTTCTCTGACGAGTGGAAGTTATGCGATCGCGCCAAACCAATCGTTTCCCGGCAGCTACACTTTAGGCAATATTAAAATCATTACCGATTTCCGTCCGCCGGTATCCCGTCCCCCGATGATGCCGCCTGTATTGCCACCCCCTCCGGTGGTAATGCCGCCTGTAGTGCTACCCCCTCCGGTTGCTATACCACCTGTAGTGCTACCTCCTCCGGTTGCTATACCACCTGTAGTGCTACCTCCTCCGGTTGCTATGCCACCTGTAGTGTCACCCCCGGATGTCTCGTTCCCAAGCCAAACAGCTTTAATTTATTCACAGCTTGAGTCGTTACAAATTTCGCCCAGTAGCGATCTGGACTCAGATTCGATTGACTTTCTGATTGGGGAGTTAGAACAGAACTTCACCCAGCAATTTCAGCAACATCTTAAACAACCAGCTATCACTCGCGGCCCCTCATCCCTGTCAGATATTCGCAACCAGCTGCGAAAAATCCATTCAGCAACAGGCATTAAACCAGCGATCATTTACGTCTTTTTTGTTCCGGCTGTCAAAGTATCTGTTGATTCGGAATTAATAGAAAATCCAAACTCTGAACTCAGAAGTCCAGAAGACGAACTGGAACTGGTTCTGGTGACTGCTAAAGGGAAAACCATTCGCAAGGTGACTGGTGTTAAGCGATCGCAAGCGCTCAAAGTCGCGCAACAATTTAGTAACAGAATCAAAAACGTTGCCAGCCAGCAGGGCTACCTCACCTCTTCCCAGCAACTCTATCAGTGGCTGATAGCACCGCTAGAGGCTGATTTACAAGCTGAAGACATCCAGAATCTGGTATTTATTTTAGATTCCGGTTTGCGCTCCATGCCCCTAGCTGCTCTCCATGATGGCAAACAATTTTTGGTGGAAAAGTACAGCCTCAGCCTGATGCCCAGTCTCACCTTAACTGACACCCGCTACACAAACATCAAAAACTCCAAACTCCTAGCAATGGGTAGTTCAGAATTTTCTAATCAAAAGCCTTTACCAGCGGTACCAGTGGAGTTAGCTACGATTACGCAATTGTGGCAAGGTAAGTCATTTCTTAACGATGGCTTCACTCTGGAAAATCTCAAAAGCCAGCGTTCCAAGCAGCCTTTTGGTATTGTCCACCTGGCAACTCATGCCGAATTTCAGCCCGGAGACATCAGTAATTCTTATATCCAGTTGTGGAATCAACAACTACGCCTCGACCAACTGCGAACTTTGGGCTGGAATAACCCGCCCGTAGAATTATTGGTGCTAAGTGCCTGTCGCACAGCATTGGGAGATGAAGAAGCTGAGTTGGGGTTTGCTGGATTGGCGGTACAAGCAGGCGTTAAGTCAGCGCTGGCAAGTCTCTGGTACATCAGCGACGAAGGGACATTAGGAGTGATGACCGAGTTTTATCAGCAGTTGAAGAAGTCACCTATCAAGGCAGAGGCTTTGCGGCAGGCACAAATCGCTATGCTTAAGGGGCAAATTCGCTTGCAGTCAGGATATTTATATAGCTCTAAACAGAGGGTGGATCTCCCGGCTGAATTATCAAATTTAAGAAATACAACTTTTACTCATCCCTATTACTGGGCAGCATTTACTATGATTGGCAATCCTTGGTAAGACTAATCTGCAAGCAGCTCGAACATAGGGGCTTGCAGTTGAGTCCAATACAGTCCTAACAAGAACAGCCCTCCTTGTAGGGCGCAGGTAGGGACACGGCAATGCCGTGTCCCTACTTTTCCTTAAATTAATTTATGCCACTACATAAATTGTCCTCGACACCTCTTAAAAAAATAGCCGATTGGCAACTATCCCAAAGTCTCGCAACTATATAAAAATGTTTGTTGCTAAACAAAGTGCTTCTGCTATTGGAGCCGGAAACATTTAGTGGACTTCAAATGTCACTTTAAATATTGACACATAATTAGCTTACTTTTATGCTGAAGGCTTTTTAAGGTATAGAAGTAAAGCTTCACAAGTTTCGGAATGAAAATCTTTATGCGCCAACCAACCTTACTTAATTTTTGTCTTTTCGTGGCATTTGTGGGAATTAGTGGCTGTGGTAGCCAAACAATAAATGCAATGTCGTCACAAAGACTATCACCCGCTGAATCATTAACTAACGCAACCATCTCGCAACAAACCAATCTAACTAAACAAGCAACTCCAGCCGTATCTGCCCAAGCTCCAGCAGCTCTCAAAAAGGTTAAAGTTTTTTTTCCTAAAAACATCCGAACCAGTCAAGATTTCACTTATGTTGAGCCAGTTTTCCGGACAACTTCAAGTGCCAGCGTTGCTCAGTTTGCTATTGAGCAATTAATCGCAGGGCCGACAAGTCAGGAAAAAGCTCGTGGTTTGAGTGATCCTATTGAATTCAAAGGCACTTCCAACTGTGGTAAAAATTTTACACTTTCTATCACGAATGGAACGGCTAAACTGAAATTTTGTAAATCGGTAATTTCAGGAGGCACTGGAGATGATGCTCGTCAAAAAAGCTCTATTAATAACACCCTTAAGCAATTTCCAACTATCAACTCAGTTATTATTCTGGATAGAAATGGCAACTGCTTAAGCGATCAAAGTGGCGAGAATACTTGCTTCAAGAAAGCCGAAAAACTGACAACCGAATCGGGATTATCGATTGACGGACTTGGGTCAGTTAAAATTAACATGACTGTTGCTCAGGCATCAAGCGTTGCTGGGACTCAAATAGTTCCATCCCGGCAAAATCCCAATCGCGTCTGTGACTACTACAAGCCAGCAAATGGGCCTGAGGGTGTTACTTTCATGGTCACTCAAGGTCGTATCGCTACGGTAGAAGTTGAAACCAATAAAATTACCACTGTTCATGGTATCAAAGTTGACGATACAGAAAGCACGATTAAGTCTGCTTATCCCGGACAAATTCAGGTAAGTCGTCTTCCCAACAGCGAAAAAGGTAAAGCTTGGGTCGTTCAACCAAGCAGCTTTGCTAACAAAGACTTCCGTCTCGTTTTTGTCTCTCCGAATGGCGAGACTGTAAATCGCATGATTGCTGGTAAAGTTCCAGAAGTGAATTATGCAGAAGGCTGTCTTGATGTTCGCCCTGGGTGATAAGGTTTTAGTATAAATTTGCTAACCCAGCTAGTTTAACTGGCTGGGTTTGGCATTTTAGTGGAAGGTGGGAAAGCGATCGCGTTTTTTCCTTCCCCATCTACTCTCAATAATGAAGCAGGGTAAACGAGTCTATTTCCTATGCGACAGTCTGCCTTTTAAAGGTTATCAAGTTGCTTTTTAAGGTCTTCCAATTCCTTATCAATTGCTGAATTAGATTTAAAGGTAGTAGTTGGGTTAGCTGACGGTAGTTGTACCTGGGTTGTGGAAGAACCAGTCAGTTGTGCCTTCATCGCCGCCAATTCATCATCAACGTCGTTTCGAGATTCCAGCCTGGCAAATTGCTCTTCTAAATTATTGCCAGTAAGTTCTACCGTCACCAGGGAACGGCTTTCCAATTCCAAACCTTTTTCTTCCATGCGCTCGAAGATGCTCATCGCGTTACTGGTATTTAAACGTCCCACAGCATTTTGAAGCTGTTCCTGAGCTTTGGCAGCTTGTACCCGTGCCTTGAGCCTATCCTGTTGCTGTTTGGCTTCAGAAATTTTACTTTCCAGGGCAATTAAGTTGCGATTGAGAGTTTTTACCTGAGCCTTCTGCTGATCCAAAGTGGTTTTCAGAGTGTCGGCGTTTGCTTTCGCGCGTACTAGCGCTTCTTTAGCAAGATTTCCGTCGCCTTGTGGCCGATAAAAAACCATCTGGATGCGAGCCGCCCATTTTTGGGCTTCGTTGTACTGTTGCTGAGTCTGTTCTTGAGCGGCAATGGCTCTGGCAACTGCCTGACGCAACTGCACTAGCTCTTCCTGCATATCAATGATGGACTGCTCCAAAATTTTTTCTGGGTCTTCAGCCTTCCTAAGCGCTTCATTCAGATTTGCTCTGGCATTTAGGCTAATGCGCTCGAATAATCCCATGAGTTTCTTGCCTTTTAAGGAATATGAAAATTCACAAGCTCTGGTGTCCGCTCAGCTATCTATCGCAGTTACATCTGGGTAGTAGAACTTACTCAAAATTAAACTAAGTAAATTATTAATGCTTCGTAATAATTACTGAAGTCTTCATCACCTCTCTGGCTTTTTGTGTAAAAGTAAGCTTTGGGCTATCTTGCTCAGATAGATGTTTTTAGTTAATAAGCTGACCTTAATATGACTTCGGTGCGCCCTCACGATAAAGCCAAAGCCCTCAAACCCTCTAGCCGTCGCCCTGCTAAAGAACTCTGTAGCGAGTGCGGGCTGTGCGACACATACTATATTCACTATGTCAAGGAAGCGTGTGCATTTCTTAATCAGCAGATAGCTGAACTGGAAGAACAAATCCACGGAAGAAGCCGCAATCTAGATAATCCCGATGATTGGTACTTTGGGGTTAGTCAAGAGATGATGGCGGCGCGGAAAATTGAGCCAATTGAGGGGGCGCAGTGGACGGGAATTGTCAGCACCATTGCCATTGAAATGCTGAATCGCGGCATGGTTGAAGGTGTCGTCTGCGTCCAGAATACTAAGGAAGACAGATTTCAGCCGATGCCGATAATTGCTCGCACTCCAGAGGAGATTCTCGCCGCGCGGGTGAATAAACCAACGCTGTCGCCTAATCTTTCGGTGTTGGAGCAAATCGAACAATCTGGGATGAAGCGGCTGTTGGTAATTGGCGTTGGTTGCCAAATCCAGGCATTACGAGCCGTAGAGAAGGAACTGGGACTAGAAAAGCTCTACGTTTTGGGTACGCCCTGTGTGGATAATGTTAACCGCGCTGGCTTGCAAAAATTCTTGGAAACCACCAGCCGTTCCCCGGATACAGTCGTGCATTACGAGTTTATGCAAGATTTCCGGGTTCACTTTAAGCACGAAGATGGCTCTATGGAAATGGTGCCTTTCTTTGGATTGAAGACCAACCAGTTGAAGGATGTATTTGCTCCTTCTTGCATGAGCTGTTTTGATTACGTCAATTCTCTGGCAGATTTAGTAGTAGGGTACATGGGCGCACCTTTTGGCTGGCAGTGGATTGTGGTGCGGAATGATACTGGCAAAGAAATGCTGGATTTGGTGCAAGATCAGATAGACACGCAGCCAGTGATGTCCCACGGAAACCGCAAAGAAGCGGTACAACAAAGTATCCCTGCTTATGATAAAGGCGTTACTCTCCCGATGTGGGCGGCAAAGCTGATGGGAGTCGTTATTGAAAAAATTGGCCCCAAAGGTTTAGAGTATGCCCGTTTCTCGATTGATTCCCACTTCACCCGCAATTATTTGTATGTGAAGCGCAATCATCCGGAGAAGTTAGAGGCGCACGTACCAGAATATGCCAAGCGGATTGTCGGGCAGTATAAATTGCCGGAATCTTGAAGGTTTCGCGCCAAGACGCTAAGCAAAACTTTGCGCCTTTGCCTCTTGGCAGGAAATTATTCTAAGCTGGGCCGATGGCTTCAATCGCGGATTCAAGAGCGATCGCTACATGGCTCCAATGGGTTCCCCCTTGACAAAACACCACATATGGTTCCCGCAGCGGACCATCTGCGGAAAACTCTAAGGTGCTGCCCTCGATAAACGTACCCCCAGCCATGACTACCTGGCTCTCATAACCAGGCATTTCGTCTGGAACTGGTTCCAGATAGGAACCTATGGGTGAATGCTGTTGAATCGCCCGACAGAAGGCAATCAGCTTCTCTGGAGAACCGAGTTTGATTGCCTGAATCACATCGCGGCGGGGTGCCATTGGCAAAGGATTCACTGGGTAGCCTAGTTTATCAAACACGTAAGCTGTGAGGTGATTGCCTTTCATGGCTTCTCCTACCATTTGCGGGGCGAGGAACAATCCCTGGAATAGCAGGCGATTTTGATCGAAGGTGGCACCGCCAGCAGAGCCAATTCCGGGCGCTGTTAAGCGACAGGCGGCAGCTTCCACTAATTCTGCTCGTCCAGCAACGTAGCCGCCAGCTGTGACAATCGTACCACCGGGATTTTTAATTAAAGAGCCTGCCATTAGGTCAGCACCAACGGCGGTTGGTTCCCGATCTTCAATAAATTCTCCGTAACAGTTGTCAACAAAGCAGACGGTGTGGGGATTTTGTTGTTTGACTAAATAGACAATTTTTTCAATTTCGGCAATTGAGAGGCTGGAACGCCAAGAATAACCGCACGAACGCTGGATCGAAACCAGACGAGTGCGATCGCTTACGCCATGAGCTAACGCTTGCCAGTCTATTTTTCCTTCGCTAGTAAGAGCCAATTCTCGGTAATTTACGCCAAAATCAAGTAGAGAGCCTTGATTTTTGCCTCTTATTCCAATGACTTCTTCTAATGTGTCATACGGCGCACCCGCAACTGATAACATTTCATCTCCCGGACGGAGAACGCCAAACAAAGCGCAGGCGATCGCATGAGTACCAGAAACAAACTGCACCCGTACCGCAGCTGTTTCTGCTCCCACGGCGAGGGCAAACACTTTATCAAGCGTTTCCCGCCCTAGATCGTCGTGTCCGTAACCGCTGACACCCGCGAAATGATGCGCTCCCACCCGATGGTGACGAAAAGCTTCTAGCACTTTTTTGAGATTTTGCTTGACTGTCGCGTCGATTCCGGAAAAAATCGGAAGCAGTGCCTTTTCTGCTTCCTGTAGCTGTTGAAAGCTGTTCATCATCACCTGGAAAAAGAGATTTTCTATTTATATTAGATTTTGGAGCGTTTTCCCCAAACCAAAATCTGCTTTTCCAGGCGTAAGGTCAAGGCTCTAGCCTTGCCTCTACTGGAAATCAAACCAAAATCCCAAATCTGGATAGCAGATGGGGCTGTAAAATTCGTTTTAAGGTTAGTGCATGACTGTTGCGACAACTAATGACCAAGAACAGGTAAGGGAAGCCTTACCCCTACGCCCTAAGTGGACTGTCATCATCTTTATGGCAGTGATTCACATAGCAGCGCTTTTTGCTTTACTGCCAAGTAATTTTAGCTGGGCAGCAGTAGGTGTGGCGGTCTTCCTTCACTGGGTGACTGGTGGACTAGGAATTACCCTCGGATTCCATCGTCTTGTGACTCACCGCAGTTTTCAAGTCCCTAAGTGGCTGGAATATTTTCTCATTTTCTGCGGTTCCCTAACCTGCCAAGGAGGGGTGATTGATTGGGTGGGCTTGCACCGGATGCACCATCTGCACTCGGATCAGGAACAAGATCCCCATGATTCCAATTTGGGCTTTTGGTGGAGTCACATGGCTTGCTGGTTGTATCACGTCCCAGCGGATAAGGAAATCCCTCGCTTTACCAAAGATATTGCTGATGACCCGGTTTATCAGTTTTTACAAAAGTATTTTTTCCCAATCCAAATTGCTTTGGGGGTTGTTCTCTACTTACTGGGTGGCTGGCCGTTTGTGGTTTGGGGCATTTTTGTTCGCCTAGTGGCAGTGTTTCACTGCACTTGGTTTGTCAACAGTGCAACGCATAAGTTTGGTTATCGCACTTACGATTCTAGCGATCGCTCTACTAATTGTTGGTGGGTGGCATTACTCACCTACGGCGAAGGCTGGCACAACAACCACCACGCTTATCAATATTCTGCTCGTCACGGGATGAAATGGTGGGAAATTGACTTAACTTGGATGACTATTCAATTCCTGCAATCTTTAGGTCTTGCCTCTAAGGTAAAACTCGTCGGGAAAGAACAATAATGGCTAATGGCTAATGGTTGAATAATTATCCATTAGCCATTAACTATGTCCCTGCACAACGTGTTTAACCGTTGTAAATGTCTCCAAGCTAATTGGCCCTCGGCGGTGTCCTTTTTGGTTGGACATTCCCAGAAACAGGGAGTCTCCCCGTTTCGGGTTGCGGGAAAATCTTGGCGAAGAATTCAGGTACACAGAGGCACTATTTACCCCCAAGGCAAATTGGCGGCTTTCCTGGTAAGATTCGGAAACCAAGCAGTCAGCGTGACCACTGCTGTATTGATTAATCCAAATGATGGCGCTCTCGATACTATCCACTACTTTGAACGCCACCGTCTTGTTGAGATAAGCTTCACTCCATTCTGATTCTAGAGCTAGTTTCAGATCGGGAAACTTTGCTACTATTTCCTCATCTCCCCTGAGTTGAAACCCTTTTTCCTTCAAGCTGTTCCAAAGCGTTGTCAGAGATGAGGGCTTGCAATGGGTATGAATCAGCACTTTCTCAATCGCATTCACCGGGTCAGGTTCACTCTGATGACTGTCTATGATTACGTTTCGGATCGTGTCTAAGCTGCCACTAGGCGACCAATATAAGTAGCAGTTGCCCATAGCAGATTTTAAGACTGGTGCAGTTGACATTTGCACCACTTTCTGCACTAAACTGGGGCGACCGTAGGGAATGACTAAATTCAAATATCGGTCTTGAGTCACTAAATCTCGGATGGAAGCACCTTGATCTGAAGGTAGTAACTCCAGACATCCCGGCGGCAAACCAGCTTGTTCTAAGCTAGTCTGTAAAACCTCGACAATGACCGCGTTTGAGTGACTGGCTTCGCTACCGCCTCTAAGAATCAGGCTGTTGCCAGTTTTCAGACACATCCCGGCTGCGATCGCTCCCAGCGCCGGAAACGCTTCGTAAATTAAAGCTATCACCCCCAAGGGCATCAGCTGAGAGTAAGTCTGGGAGTGTTCCAGCTGATAAGTCGCATTCATCACCCGCCGGATCGGGTCGGACAACTCGCCTAACTGTTGCAAAATTTGGATAGTGCTAGTAAGCCGTTCCGGTGTCAGCTTCAGCCAATCTAAAATCATTTCTGGTACCGCCATTTCCCGACTAGCTTCCAGATCCAGCGTGTTCGCTTCCAGAATATCGTCTAGGGATTTGGAGAGCGCCTTCGCCATTGCTCCCACAGCACGACTGCGGTCTACCCCCCTGGTGGTTGCTAATTCCAGGGAAGCTTCATAAGCGCGGCGAACGGCAGTAATCGGATCAGGTGCCAATCTAAAAATGTTAGTCATTGCGCTAACGACGGTGAGTCAGCCAGATCATCAGCGCCGGCAGCAGTAGCGCCAGCACGCTCACCATTGCAAATAGAACAATTATGATACTTTGTGGCGCTTGTGGTGAAATCTGAGCTAAGAAAAGCCCGGCGATCAGCACCACCACAATGATGCCTAAAGACATCGGTATGTAGCTGTCCCCCAGGCTGGGATGGGCGGTACTCCAGCGATGACCGCTCCACCGCCAACTTCGCTTGTAAGGATAGCTTGTAGAAAGTTGCTCAATTACATACCCATTTTCTTCTACTACGAAGATTTGCTGACAGCGATCGCAGCCAAATGCTTCTGTTAGTGTAATGGGTACCAGCCGCCCCCGCCTTCGGCACGGACACGGATAATCGATATTTAAGTCTATTTTCTGATCTTTCTGAGATGGCACAAGCGCTAATTAAACAAAAATTTTTAACACTTACCTAAAGTATGTTTGTGCAGCAGGTTCATCCAAGCGGTTGATTCCGTAGACACCTAACAACCGCCTTTGGAGGAAGGTTCTACTAAATTCGCTTTAAGTCACATACTACTTAGGCGAATTTTAACACTGAGAACCTTGGTATAAACAGGTCACGGCTCGTAAATACTAAGATTTGCAGCTCTACTTCTAACCTGTCACAGCTTCCGCTATTATTTTAACTATAAAAAGCGGGTAACGCGATTCGAACGCGCGACATTCACCTTGGCAAGGTGACGCTCTACCACTGAGCTATACCCGCAAAAATTTGCTCTTTATTTAGGTTCGCAAAATTCTCGGAATTTGTCAACTGTTTTTTACCTTTTGGGCGAAGAATTTTACAGTGTTTTTTGTTTTGGGTAGCCCTACTGGAAACCTCTTTGATAAAAATGTTAACTTGAATAAGATATTATCCCACCAAAGGTAGTTGACATTCAGTATTCTCTGGAGTAAAATTCTCAATTCCAATAGTAAGGTCTATTACCTCAACCAGACAGCTAGCTTGGCTGTGTGTGGATGCGATCGCACTGGGCAAATTTATCCCAGAAAAACAGCGACCGATAAGGCGATCTAGCCTGCAATAGGTTTGCTCTCCGAGATTACAGAACCCAGATGTGAAGTTAAATTAGAACTTCCTTCATTTTCAGGGGCATGAGCTACCAACTGAAAAAATAAAAGGCACTATGTTACTCAAACGGCTAAATTGGTCTGTCACCAAGGTCGTAGGAAAACTCCCCCTGCAAACGGTTCTGATTGTTCCCTTCATTGTCCAAATCTCCGCCACAGTGGGGTTGGTCGCTTATTTCTCATTTAAAAATGGGCAACAGGCGGTGAATGATCTTGCCAATCAGTTAATGAACCAGGTGAGCGATCGCACTGGGCAACACCTTGAATCTTATACTGATCTTCCCCAAAAAGTTGCACAAGTCGTTGCCGATGACTTGGAATTAGGAAAAATCAACCTAGACTCCCAGAACTTGCAAGGTTTGGACACTTATTTTCTCAAACGAATTAAGACATTTAATTCCGTTAGTTTTATTTATACAGGTAACGAACAAGGCAAGTTTATCGGTGCAGGCCCAGTTAGGCGAGATGGCACGCTTTCCTACATTATCGAAGTAACCGACGGTACAACCAACGGTAGTTATGTTTCTTACGCCACAGACAACCAAGCAAACCGCACCAAAAAATTAAATGTTGTTCCCAACTACGATCCGCGCCGTCGCCCTTGGTATAAAGCAGCTGTCCAAAAAGGTAAACCAACGTGGAGCGAAATTTATGCCTTTATTGGGGAGGCAAACAAAGGACTGACCATCACGGCAGTCAATCCATTTTCTACCCAATCTGGTAAGTTAAGCGGGGTGACTGCTGTTGATTTGTACTTAAACGATATTAATATGTTTTTGCAGCGTTTAAGTATTAGTCGCTCCGGCAAGATATTCATTTTAGAACCAAATGGATTATTAGTAGCTAGTTCAAGTAATCAGCAAAACTACACTGTAGTTAATGGGCAACTACAACGAATTCCAGTATCGGCGAGCAAAGATCCGCTGATGCGGGCAACCGTTCGCTATTTAACAAAACAATTTGGTAGTTTCGACCAGATTAAAAATACTCAACAGCTACAAATAAAAGAAAACAACCAACGCCACTTTGTGCGTATAACCCCCTGGAAAGATGATATTGGCTTAAATTGGTTCATAGTAGCCGTTGTTCCAGAAGCGGATTTTATGGGGCAAATAAACGCTAATAACCACAGAACTATTCTGTTGTGTATTTTGGCTTTAATTGGCTCTATAGTCATTAGCATAAAAACTGCCTCTTGGGTGACTAAACCGATTCTTAGGCTGAATACCGCCGCCAAGAAAGTTGCTAAAGGAGAGTGGGATAAAACGGTTGAAATTGACCGTCGTGATGAAGTTGGGGAACTTGCCAAGTCTTTCAATCAAATGGCGAAAGAACTGCAAGTATCTTTTACAGAGATGGAAGGCTTAAATGAGGCACTGGAGAAGAGCGAGCAGCGAATAAATCAACTGTTGGAGTCCTTACCTGTTGGAGTTGCTGTGATCAATCGGGATGGCATTTCCTATACAAATCAGGTGGGAAAGCAGCTATTGGGTACAGATGTGATTTTCGACACGAGACAGGAAAATCGCTCTGCTATCTATCAAGTTTATCTTGCGGGAACTGACCAACTTTATCCGGGCGATCGCCTCCCCTGCGTCCGATCGCTTCAGGGAGAAACGGTCATGGTGGATGATATGGAAATTCGTCGAGATGGAATAGCGATCGCTCTGGAGATGCGAACAGTTCCGGTATTTGATAGTCAGGGGAATGTTGCCTACGCCATTACCGCTTTTCACGATATTAGCGATCGCAAACAAGCCCAGAAAGCACTGCAAGAAAGCGAACAACGCTATGCTGCTTTAGCAAAAGCTGCCCCTGTCGGAATTTTCCGCCACGATGCCCAAGGCAATTGCCTGTATGGGAATGAGCGCAGTTTTGAAATGATCGGAGTTTCCCAAGAAGAAGCTTTTGGGGCGGGTTGGGCGAAGAATCTACACCCCAGCGATCGCGATCGCGTCATCGCTGCTTGGTATAACTTGGTACAGCGAGATATCCCCTTTAAATGCGAGTACCGCTTTGCGCGACCGGATGGCAGCGTTCTCTGGGTATTTGGGCAAGCGATCGCCCAAAAAGATGCTGATGGCAATGTCATTAGTTACATAGGAACTATCACCGATATCACGGAGCGCAAACAGGTAGAAGCTGCCCTGCAAGAAAGCGAAGCCAAGTTCCGTCGCCTTGCAGAAAATTTACCTGGTGTTATTTATCGCTACGTGCTGCATCCTGACAAAACACACGAATTTACCTATGCCAGCCCAGGCACTGAGGAACTCTACGAACAAAAACCAGAGGCTGTGGTGCAGGATGCCCGACTTGTGTTTGATATCGTCCATCCTGATGATATCGCGCCTCTATTAGAAAGCATTACGGTGTCAGCGCAGACCCTACAGCCCTGGTTAATGGAGTATCGCATTATTACTCCCTCCGGTCGCCTCAAGTTGGTACAAGGCTCCTCCCGCCCCGAACGGCAGCCCAATGGCGATATCGTCTGGGATGGTTTGCTCATTGATATCACCTCTCGCAAACAGGCAGAACAACTCTTAGCCGATTACAACCTAACTCTAGAACTCCAGGTTGCTGAACGCACGGCTCAACTAGCCCAAGCCAATGCACAATTACAGCAAGAAATTGCCGAACGCAAGCAGATAGAATTGTCATTACAAAACAGTAAACAAAAACTATCGGCAATTATAGAAAATGTTGGTGCATCTATTTACATCAAAGATTTAAACAGCAACTACATCTACGCCAATCGTTTATGTGTGGAATTATTTGGCATTTCCGAAGCAGAAATTATCGGGACAAATGATTTCAAATTATACTCAAAAGAGATGGCCAAATCCATCACACAGAATGATAAGCAGGTTATTGAAAGTGGTGTTGTACTTCGTTTTGATGAAGTCGGTGTTGTTAACAACGAAGAGCGTCACTTTTTGGCTGTAAAAGTTCCCCTTAAACGTCACGACGGCAGTGTTTATGCCATCTGCGGGATTTCCACAGATATTACGGAACTAAAACAAACGGAAGCGGCATTGCGGCAATCAGAAGCCCGTTATCGCGCCATCCTCGAACAGCAGACGGAACTGATTGTCCGGATATTGCCAGACGGTACGGTGAGCTTTGTTAATGAAGCCTTCTGCCGATTTTTTGGAAGAAGACAGGAAGAACTCATTAACAATCACTACGAACCTGTTGTGTTTGAAGAAGACCGCGAATATGTGGCTCAAATGATGAATTGCGTCAGTAAGGAAAATCCCGTCGTCACCAATGAAAATCGGGTGATTGCTCGCGGGGAGGTGCGTTGGACGCAGTGGATCAACCGGGCAATATTTGATGACTTTGGTCGCATTGTTGAATACCAAGCAGTAGGACGGGATATTAACGATCGCAAACAAGTAGAAGAAGCACTGAGCGAAAGCGAAAAAAGATTTCGTGCTATCTTCGATCAAGCTTTTCAGTTTGTGGGGCTGCTTCAACCGGATGGAATTCTTTTGGAAGCCAACCAAACAGCCTTGGATTTTGCGGGCGCTATCCGATCGGATGTTGTCGGTAAGCCGTTTTGGGAAGCAAGATGGTGGACAATTTCCCCGGAAACGCAAGCACAATTAAAAGTAGCGATCGCCCAAGCTGCAAACGGTAAATTTATTCGTTATGAAGTTGACGTGTTGGGCCGAGAGGATCGGGTTCTTGCTATCGATTTTTCACTCCGTCCCATACTCGACGAAGCCGGACAGGTGACACTACTCATCTCAGAAGGCCGAGACATTAGCGATCGCAAACGAGTACAACAAGAACTTCAACTAGCTCATGATGCTGCCGAAGCCGCCAGCCGTGCTAAAAGCAGCTTCCTAGCCAACATGAGTCACGAATTGCGAACCCCCCTCAACGCCATTCTCGGCTTCTCCCAACTGCTAAATCGCTCCACAAATCTCTCTACCGAACAACAAGAAAATCTCGGCATCATTCGTCGTAGCGGCGAACATCTACTCACCCTGATCAACCAAGTGCTTGATCTCTCCAAGATTGAAGCCGGACGCATGGCGCTTAATGAAAATAACTTCGACCTCTACCGTTTACTAGGTGATGTCGAAGATATGTTTTCTTTAAAAGCCAAAGATAAAGGCTTACAGTTAATATTTGAACTTGCCTCTGATGTCCCCCAACATATTCGCACCGATGAAGTAAAGTTGCGGCAAGTGCTGATTAACCTGCTCAGTAATGCTGTTAAATTCACCGCCCACGGAAGTGTGTCACTCAGAGTAACGTTGGAGGCTGAGAATAGTTCTGATTTCTCAATTTTGAATTCTCAAAACTCAAAATTTAAAACTCAAAACTCTTTTTCCCAATCCCTAATCGCCTTTGAAATTTCCGACACAGGAGTTGGTATTGCTGCCGATGAATTCCACAACCTATTTCAACCCTTCGTGCAAACCGTATCCGGTCAACAAGTGCAGGAAGGGACAGGCTTAGGATTAAGTATCAGCTACCAATTCATTCGCTTAATGGGAGGTGAAATGACCGTCATCAGTCGCGGCAAAGCCTTCACTCCCAGTTTGGCTGACTGGGAACTCAATATTTCAATTTCTAATAAAAATCCCGCCTTATCTCACGCTTCCACAATACAGCAATTTCCGCATAAATCGCAGGAAAACAAAACTACTAGACCTATACAAGGTACAACGTTTAAATTTGACATTTCAGCGGGCATTGTTGCCCCAAACGAAGTTGAAAACCAGCGCCAAAGCCGCCGCGTCATTGCTTTAGCCCCCAACCAACCTCGCTATAGAATACTCGTTGTAGATGACAGTGATTACAATCGCCAACTGTTGATTAAACTCCTCAGTTTCCTGAGCTTTGAACTGCAAACAGCGAACAATGGTTCCGAAGCATTAAAAATCTGGGAAAGCTGGCAACCTCACTTAATTTTGATGGATATGCGAATGCCAGTGATGGACGGTTATGAAGCGACTCAACGCATTCAAGCTAGGCAAAAAAGACTGGGGACAAGGGAAGGAAGATTTCCCAATTCCCAATTCCCGATTTCCAATCACCGTACAGTTATTATTGCCCTAACTGCTAGTGCCTTGGAATTTGAGAAAGCGGCTGTTTTGGAAGCGGGCTGCGATGATTTTATCCGCAAACCTTTCCAAGAAGAAGATATCTTTGAGGCCCTACACAAACATTTAGACGTATCCTTTATTTATGAGGAATCAACTGCTGTATCCAATACAATTTCAGCCAAGCCGTTAGCGTTGAGTGCCGCCGATATCGCCGTTTTGCCTAAAGATTTATTGGCGAGGTTGCGTCAGGCGATCATTGAGGGAGACTTGGAACAAATTACGGCACTCTTGGAACAAGTGCATCTACAAAATGAAGTTTTGGCAAATGCTCTACTTTCTTTAGCAAACCAATATCAATTTGACCAATTATTAACTTTACTTCAACCTATAGTCAAAACATGAAATTAACAGAGACTATTACATCTAAAGCTAATCTTTTGGTGGTAGATGATAACCAAGTAAATTTAAAGCTGTTAACTCAAATTTTATCTAGAAATGGCTATAAAGTGAGAGTTTCCCTCAATGGAAACTTTGCCCTAAACTCTTGTCAGAGCAATCCTCCCGATCTAATTTTGCTCGACATCAATATGCCAGAAATGAATGGTTATGAAGTTTGCCAACATCTGAAAGCTTCAAAGCAAACCCGTGATATTCCAGTAATTTTTATCAGTGCTTTAGATGAAGCTCTAAATAAGGTTAATGCCTTTACAGTTGGTGGAGTGGACTATATTACAAAACCTTTTGAACCTTTAGAAGTTTTAGCTCGAATCGAGAATCAACTACGCCTGCGCGAACTCCAGTTACAAATGATAGAGCAGAATACACTACTGCAACAGTACCTAGACGCACGCCGACAAGCAGAAGTTGAAACTCGTCTTTTACTTGCAACAACCCAAGCCATTAGTCACCGAGATGATGTTCGCTCAGCTTTGCAAGCTGTCTTGCGTTTAGTGTGTATGACAATCCAATGGGATTATGGAGAAGCTTGGATTCCCGATGATAACAAAGTTTTAGAATGTAGCCAAGCTTGGTATGGTAGCGAGGTTAGCTTATTCGAGTTTAAAAATCACAGCTTAACAGTGGCTTCTGCTCTCAATGTTGGTTTTCAAGGTAGAATTTGGGCATCAAAACAAGCAGAGTGGATAGAAGATGTTTTTATAGAAAAAGACCTATTTATTCGGTATCCTCAAATTGTTAAGTTTGGCTTAAAATCTAGTTTCGGGGTTCCCATTATACTAGATAATGAAGTATTAGCGATTTTAATTTTTTTCAACAAAAATTTTGCGACCATCAATTCCTGAATTATAAATTTAGTAGCCGCAGTCGCTACACAGTTACCTTCTCTAATTCAACGCAAGCAAACTGAAGAAATACTGCGAATTACGCAAGAACGCTATCACAGTATTGTTGAAAATGCGGTAGAGGGTATCTACCAAACTACACCTTGTGGACGTTACCAGAGTGCCAATCTAGCACTAGCAAAAATTTATGGCTACGACTCTCCGGCAGATTTGATGACAAGTCTCAAAAATGTCGAACAGCAGCTTTATGTAGACCCTAATCGGCGGCGCGATTTTAGGGAAGCAATGGAAGTAAACCATGCTGTACTCGGATTTGAATCTCAAGTTTACCGCAAAGACGGCAAGATTATTTGGATTTCTGAAAATGCTCGTGCAGTGCGTGACTCTAAAGGAAAGCTACTCTACTACGAAGGAACAGTTTCAGACATTACCGCCCGAAAAATAGCCCAACAACAAACCGACAAACTCCTATTAAATATCTTGCCAAAGCCTATCGCTGAACGGTTACAAAAAAAACACCAGGTAATTGCTGATAGCTTTTCGGATGTTAGTGTCATGTTTGCCGATTTAGTAGGTTTTACTGATTTTGCTTCTAACCAAAGTCCCACCGAATTAGTAGAAATTTTGAATCATATTTTTAGTGATTTCGACTTATTATCTAAACAACACGGACTGGAAAAAATTAAAACAATTGGGGACGCTTACATGGTAGTTGGAGGGCTACCAATACCCCGATTAGATCATGTTGAAGCAACCGCGCAAATGGCACTAGATATGCAAGCTGCTCTTGCTAGATTCAACGCCCAAAGCAACGATAATTTTCGTCTGCGTATTGGTATTAATATCGGCCCGGTGGTAGCTGGGGTTATTGGTTTGAGTAAATTCAGCTACGATCTCTGGGGTGATACAGTTAATGTTGCTTCTCGTATGGAGTCAAGCGGTATTCCCGGCGAAACTCAGGTAACGGCAGCAGTTTATGAGCGGTTAAAGGAGAAATTTATTTTTAAAGAACGAGGGACTGTACTAATTAAAGGTAAAGGGGAAATGAAAACTTATTTTATTTTGGGTCGAAAGTAACTTTAGAAGAATTAATCTAGGATATGTAATTTGTAGCTTGGGCTGAGCTATAGGGAAACCCAATAATTTATTAGATGATGTTGGGTAAAATTTTTGATTAGAAACCCAACAATTTATTAGATGAGGTTGGGTTTCGTTCCTCAAACGCGACGCTCCTCAATGTGGGGAACACAGGGGAGGAGGTGGCTTCCTAATCTATCTATTATTACCTATTACGATAAAAAAACTATGAATCAGGGGCAGTATTTTAAATCTAAAGCTAACATATTAGTCGTAGACGATACACCTGAAAATATTACTTTATTAACTCAAATTTTGTCGAGTCAGGGGTATAAAGTGCGAATTTCTCCTAATGGCAAACTGGCTCTTGAATCTGTCCGTTCAAGTCCTCCTGATTTGATTTTACTTGATATCAAAATGCCAGGCATGGATGGATATGAAGTTTGCCAGCGCCTAAAAGCTTCCAAGCAAACTTGTGATATCCCGACGATATTTATTAGTGCTTTGGATGCAAACTTTGATAAAGTGACTGCGTTTATGTTGGGTGCGGTAGATTACATCACAAAGCCTTTTGAATATGTCGAGGTTTTGGCACGCATTGAAAATCAATTGCGTTTGCGGCGGTTTCAGTTAGAGTTGCAAGCCCAAAATGCCCAATTGCAACTTTTGTTGACTACGACTCAAGCAATTAGTGAAGCTACTGATGTGGAAGAGGCATTAGAAGCGATTTTAGCAAACGTTTGTAAAACTATTGGTTGGGATTTTGGGGAAGCTTGGATTCCAAATGAGGAGGGAACTGCACTAGAATACAGCCGCGCTTGGTATGCCAGTGATGTCCGGCTGAATAAATTTCGACAGCAAAGCGAAACGTTTGGCTTTGCTCTGGGCGAGGGACTTGCCGGACGGGTTTGGCTTTCTCAACAACTGGAATGGATAGCAGATGTTTCGCGGGAGAACGATCGGATTTTTCGTCGTAGTGGAATTGCTGCGGAAGCGGGACTCAAAGGTTCGCTGGGAATTCCGATTGGGTTCGCGAAGCGGCGCGGATGCACTATCGGGCATCAAGTTCTGGCAGTATTAGTGTTTTTCCAAAGGCATGAAATGGCACCGGATGAGCGATCGCTTTCCTTGGTTAATGCCATCGCAACCCAATTCGGTTCGATGATTCAGCACAAAAAAGCAGAAGCGGCTCTCAGACAGGCAAACTTGGAATTACAACGCCTTGCCAGTATAGATGGCTTAACCCAGCTTGCCAATCGTCGTCGTTTTGATGACTATCTCTCCCACGAATGGAAACGGGCAGCACGGGAACAACAGCCTTTATCCTTAATTTTGTTCGATGTAGACTATTTCAAACGATACAACGATTGTTATGGGCATCAGTCCGGCGATGATTGCTTGCAACAGTTGGCTAAAGCCGCAAGCCGTGCAGTTAAGCGTCCAGCAGACTTGGTGGCTCGCTATGGTGGCGAGGAGTTTGCGGCAATCTTGCCCAATACCTCTGCTGAGGGAGCAACCGCAGTGGCGCAGGCAATTCGCCTGAAGGTGCAACAACTTAAACTACCCCACGCTCAATCAAAGGTGAGCGACTACGTTACCCTAAGTTTGGGTGTTTCTAGCGTCATTCCTACTGAGGATTGTTTGCCGGAAATTTTAATTGCTATGGCGGATGAGGCACTTTATCAGGCAAAAAATCAGGGACGCGATCGCATTATTTTGAAAGCGGCGCGAACATCATTGACGAACAATCCTTGAGCCTTCTTGGTAGCGATCGCTATATGGACGAAGATTTGTGTTCAACAGTTGACTCAGCGGCGATCGCGCGGTTCGACGATGGCAGCGCCTGAGTTGTCACCACATGAGCAGCATTGTCACCGTAGGCAGCTGTCCCTACATTGCCTTTGATATGCTGCATTAGACTCGCCATTTCTATAGCATTCATGGCATAATTCCAGCCATTATTATTTTTGATGCCCGCCCGTTCCAAGGCTTGCTGCATAGTATCCACTGTCAGGATGCCAAAAATTATCGGCACCCCAGTTTGAAACCCAGCGGCGGCAATTCCCTTAGAGACTTCCGAGGCGACATAATCAAAGTGGGGAGTTTGACCCCGGATGACTGCGCCCAGGCAAATTATGGCATCGTATCGGCGCGAGAGCGCCAACTGGTTAGCCACCAGAGGCACCTCGAAACTACCAGGCACCCAAACATAGTCAACTTGAGTGCCTTCAGGATTGACATCAATGCCGTGGCGCTTCAGACAATCTTGGCAACCCTCTAGCAGTTTGGTTGTCACCATGTCGTTAAAGCGACCAATGACGAGCGCAAACCGTAGGGATTGAGTCTGAGTAAACGTTCCCTCGAAAACTGCCATGTTTTTAAATATGAGCTTTTTGTCTGTGGTCTGTGGTCCGTGGCCTGTGGTCTGTGGTCACTCATCAGTTATCTGTAAGCGTTGGAACGTTTCCGTGACCACTGACCACTGAATTAAGTGTGACTTTTAAACTACAAAAAAGCTCAGGCCCCCGGTCAGAAGTACCAAAGCAATCCAGGCACCAGAACCGAGGACAATAAGCCGTTTTGACTGATCCCAGTTCTGAGGCGAGGCATAGGCGACTGGGACACCAATGACCATAATGAATGACAACAAAACTAAAGCACCTAGTACCAACTGAAATAAAATTGTCATCTCTTCTTCTCCCAAGACAGCAACGGGCTGGCTAAAATTAACCGCGATTAGTAGTACCGTATCAAAAAAAGGCTCTCATGCAAAAGGCTCTCATGCAAAAAAGAAACATACGTATTGGTCATTGGGAAAGGACTAAGGACCATTGGTGTCAACTTAACGTTAGCTTGGCGGTTGAAACCGCAGTTATATAAAGGAAACCCGCGCAGGCGGGCTCTAAGAATCTTGATCAGAGCGTTAGCCAAGGCAGGAGGACTTCGTTTTTGTAGCCGCGAATTCGATTCGCCAGGGCTTAAGTTGACACCAATGGACTAAGAACTAATGCCTAATGACTATTGACTATTAACTATTAAGTTAACTATTAAGTAATGATTATGCACCTAATTTTGTGCCACACTACAGCGGATTTTGACACTTTAGCAGCGGCGGTGGGGCTAACGAGCCTTTCTCCGGGAGCGAAGATAGTGCTGACTGGTGGAAGTCATCCAGCAGTGCGGGATTTTTTGGCATTGCATCGGGATGAGTATGCGTTGATAGAAAGACGGTCTGTTCGTCCGGAACAGATTCGGTCGATAACAGTGGTGGATACTCAAAAGCGCGATCGCATCGGTAAAGCCGCCGAATGGCTCGATTTACCAGATTTGGCGGAAGTTGTCGTCTATGACCATCACCAAGACATTGAAAGCGATATTCCCGCCACTAGCACCTATATCGATCGGGTAGGAGCCACGACGACTTTAATTGTAGAACAGCTAAAGCAGGCAGAAATTCAGCTTTCCGCCTCAGAAGCGACCGTGATGGCTTTGGGGATTCACGTTGATACTGGTTCGCTGACTTATGAGGGAACGACAGCCAGAGATGCGATCGCATTAGCTTGGTTGATGGAACAAGGGGCAAGTTTGTCGGTAATCGCCCAGTACGTCGATCCCGGCTTGTCTCCCCAATTGCAGGAATTATTCGCTTCGGCGCTGGACAACTTGCAATCAACTGTTGAGGACTATAAAGTTTCCTGGGTGCGCCTGCAAACTGCTGACTTTGTGCCTGGATTGTCAAGCATTGCCTCTCGACTTATTGATATTACCGAAAGTGATGCTTTGTTGCTGGCAGCTACGTTTCCAGTAGGAGATGCTGGTGAAGAAAGATTAACTGTGATTGGGCGATCGCGTATTGAAGGCACCAATCTCAATGAATTATTTCAACCGTTGGGCGGTGGCGGACATTCTCAAGCTGCATCCGTGACAACTCGCGGAGTCGATCCCCAAGCAACTCTCGAACGGTTAGTAAATGAACTTATCGCGCAAATTCCCCAGCCACCGACAGCGCGGGAATTAATGTCATCGCCAGTACGGACAATTCGCCCTGAGACCACAATTGAGCAAGCTCAGCGTATTTTATTACGTTACGGGCATTCTGGTCTGTGTGTGGTAGAAGCTCAACACGAGAGTCGAAGACTGGGGGAAACCCCAATCCCCAATCCCCAGTCCCCAATCTCCAGTCCCCAATCCCCAATCCCCAACCCCCAATCCCCAATTCCCCTAGTAGGAATTATTTCCCGACGAGATATCGATCTGGCGTTGCATCACGGCTTTAGTCATGCGCCAGTCAAAGGCTACATGACTACGAATTTAAACACGATTACCCCGGATACCTCACTGCCAGAGATTGAGTCCATCATGGTGACTTACGATGTCGGACGCTTGCCAGTGTTAGAAAATGGGCAGTTAGTGGGAATTGTCACGCGCACCGATGTTTTGCGCCAATTGCACCAAGATAGGACTGAGGAACCAGGGCTCAAGGGTGAGTACAATAAAACACTCAGCACTCAAGAGGCGATATATCGCGTCTCTACATCATTCAGCACTCAGTTACGCGATCGCCTTGCGCCTCCTCTCTGGGAATTCCTCGCCAAAGCATCCGAACAAGCTCAAAAACGCGGTTGGCATTTATACCTTGTCGGCGGTGCAGTGCGGGATTTATTACTAGCCGATCCCGATGAAACTTTGTTGCTGTCAGATATCGACATGGTGGTTGATGGCTTCCACCGTTCGGCTGATGTCGGTGCTGGTGTGGAACTAGCTAAGGCACTCCAAAATACTTACCCAGAGGCACGTCTGGAAGTCCACGGTCAATTTCAAACTGCGGCGCTGTTGTGGCACCTCGATCCAGTGTTAGACTCTCTGTGGGTGGATATTGCCACGGCGCGGACAGAGTTTTATCCTTACCCGGCGGCGAATCCAGAAGTTGAGGCTAGTTCGATTCGCCAAGACTTATATCGGCGGGATTTCACTATCAATGCTTTAGCTGTGCGACTTACGTCACCTCGTGCAGGTGAATTGTTGGATTTTTTTGGCGGTTTGCGGGATTTGCGATCGCGTCAAATTCGCGTTCTCCACGCCAATAGTTTTATCGAAGATCCTACCCGAATTTATCGTGCGGTGCGGTTTGCGGTGCGGCTAGGATTTCAGCTTGAAACCCAGACGGAACGCTATATCCGCTATGCGTTGGACAGTGGAATTTACGAGCGATCGCTTATCCAAAATAGTAAGGCACCCGCCCTACAAACACGGCTTAAGGCAGAGCTGAAATACATCTTACAGGCTCCCTACTGGAAAGGGGCTTTAAAGTTACTCGGCGATCTAGAAGCGCTCAAGTGCCTGCATTCTACCCTAGAACTAGATGACCAGTTGTGGAAGCAAGTGCGTTTACTAGAGCGGTGTCTGCGTCGCTTCGATCCTGAGAAAACCCTTGACCATTGGCAGATGCGGCTGGAAGTTTTAATTGCTCACCTCGCGCCGGAATATCGCCCGAAAGTCGCCAAAAATCTCCAGCTACCCGATGACAGTATCAAGCGGCTACAACAACTGGATCTGGATCAAGCTAATGTCGCGGAATCTTTGCCAGCGTGCATTCACCCCAGCGAAATTACGCGAGTGCTGAAGCAATACGGCTTGCCAACTTTGATTTTAATTGCTGTGCAGAGTCAGCGTCCGATTCGGCGACTTATTTGGAAATATCTCACCCAATATGCTCATATACAGCCGCCGTTGAATGGTAACGACCTGAAGGCATTGGGCTACAAGCCGGGGCGCGAGTTCAAGCAAATGCTGGATCATCTGTTAGCGGCAACTCTCGACGGAGAAATACGCGATCGCGCTGATGCCGAAAGTTTCCTCGCAAAGTATTATCCACTTTAAAGCCACACCAAAGCAGGGTAGATTTGTCGGAAAAAATAAAAGCTCACAATTATAAGTTAAAAATCCTTCCTTTAACTTATAATTCTCAATTTTTAATATATAATCGCTTTGCTTGGCGGTAGCATAGTTGGGAACACCGTAACAATTACTTAATGAAATTAACGGCTGGCGCAGTCCTGAAGAACGGCAAATATATCCTAGGCACCCCCCTGGATCAAGGTATCTTTGGGATTACCTACCGGGCGACTCATGTCAAATCAGGGCAAACGGTCGTCATCAAAACCCTTAATGAGAGCCTATGGACTCATCCCAATTTTGAGCGATTTAGGCAGCAATTTGAGAGTAGCGCCCGTCGCCTTGCTAAAGTCAAGCATCCTCACCTGGTTAGGGTTCTCGACCTTTTTCAAGAGTCCCGACAGTCTTTTATCGTAATGGAGTACATCGAGGGGCAGACTCTGGCGGAAATCACAGATATTAAGCCCCTGCCAGAAGAAAAAGCCATAGACTATATTCGTCAAATTGGCAATGCCCTGAGTTTAGTCCACAAAGCAGGTTTACTGCACCGGGATATCAAACCGCAAAACATCATCCGCCGTCAGGATACTGATGATGTGGTGCTGGTAATTAGTATTGCCGGAGAACTGACACCAGGAATGATCCAAACTCACGCCAGCTTGGTGAGTCCTGGTTATGCTGCAATTGAACAGTATTTTCCCAAGAAAAAGCGTACCCCAGCAACAGATATTTATGCTTTGGCGGCAACTCTGTATTGCTTGCTGACAGGTGAACCCCCAATTCCGGCATCGTTAAGAGAGAAAATTCCTCTACCAGATTTGCGGCAGTTGCAACCAAATCTGGGTGAAAAAGCGATCGCTGCCCTTGGGAGTGGCTTGGAAATGAAAGCCGAATCTCGTCCCCAAACGGTAGAAAATTGGCTGGCCCTGCTGCCTTCTAGCAGTATCCCAGAGATTCCCCCAATAGCCGTCCTGCCTCAGCCCCCAGTCCCCAGTCCCCAGTCCCCAGTCCCCAGTCCCCAGCCCCCAGCCCCACAGAAGCAGAAGCAAGAACAAGATATTACCAAAGGGGTGAACTGGAATTTAAGCCCAAAATTGGCAGGGAAATCCCGCCCCTACAAAACACAAGTCAGCACAGCCCCGAAAAAACTCAAAACTCCAGTAAAGACGAAGCGCCCCATCGCCCCAGTCAAACTGAAAATCTCCTTACCGAATTTTAAACCTCAAGAGGCGATTCATCGCCTCTCTACAAAACTCAGTAAGGTAAAGATTACCCCAGCCCTACCAAACTTAAAACCGCCAAAGCTCACCCCACCCAAGACGTTAATGATGACAGCTGCGATCGCTACCTGTGCTGGTGCTGGGTTTGGCTTGGCAATTCGCTATCATGCCGCCATATCACCCGGTTCTTCTATCCTACACACCGAGCAATCCTTTCCCCCCCGCAACGACTGGCCGATATCAGATATCCCTGAGCCTACTCCTCAAAATAGCTTGCTATCACCGCCATCTGCTATTGTCATCCCAGTGGCACCCGCTCCAGTGACACTGCCATCTGAGCTGCAACCTCAGCTATAGGTAGTATTGAGAGCAATCAAGTTATAATTTGTAACGGACGCACATTAAAATTTTCCATGAATAATCCTGTAGTTCATGCCTTTTTTGTTGGCAGAGCAGTAGCGGAAGCAGTTAACGAGCAGGTAGAGAACGCTCTAACCAATGCTTTTTCGGAAATTGGTAAATTTGATGCCGAACAACGAGAGTCTCTGCGGCAATTTACCATAAAAGTCACCGAACGCTCGGACGCTCAAATGGAAACTGTCATGCGGGGGCGAACCACTACAACCATTGTGCCGCAGGGTAGCCAGCCCGTAGATTTGCAAGCGACAATTGATGAACTCAGAGCAGAAGTTGCTCGTTTCCGTTCCGAGTTACAGCGCTATCGCAGCCGTTCTGTGTGAATGTGTAGCACAGGCATCTCGCCTGTGTGTTCTGAGTAAAAATTCAGTTTTGTTGGTTGTTAATTATCCAAATCAAAACTCAAAACTCCATTTCTGTGCGCCAAGACCTTTAATAAACCAAGTTTTTAGGAATCCGAGTGTCAGCCTATCCTAGTGACCCTGTGAAATCCAAGGCAAAAGCGGCTGTTGTGACAAGTAAACAGCGGGCTGTCGGTAAAGCCCACACGGATCAGGCTTACCGATGGAATAGCGATCGCTATTCCCGCCAACGCCGCTTTATAGACATTTGGGGCTTTGTTTTAAGCCTCATGTTTAGAATCTGGCGCTACAACAAATCTTGGAGCTATCCCGGCGGAATCACCGAGGCAAAACAAGCCCAAAGACGCACAGCGCAAGCAATCTGGATTCGAGAAACTTTCTTGGATTTGGGCCCGACTTTCATTAAAGTCGGGCAGCTGTTCTCTACCAGAGCCGATTTGTTCCCCTCAGAATATGTAGAGGAACTTTCCAAGCTGCAAGATAAAGTACCCGCTTTTAGCTACGAACAAGCAGTAGCGATTGTTGAAAAGGATTTAGGGAAAAAAATCCCAGAGCTTTACAAAAGTTTTGACCCAATTCCCCTCGCCGCAGCTAGTCTGGGGCAAGTACACAAAGCAACTCTACATAGCGGCGAAGAAGTCGTAGTCAAAGTACAGCGTCCAGCATTGCGGCAGCTGTTTAACATTGATTTGCAAATCCTCAAAGGAATTGCCCGTTTCTTTCAAAATCATCCAGAGTGGGGCCGGGGCCGCGACTGGTTGGGAATCTATGAAGAGTGCTGCCGAATTCTCTGGGAAGAAATTGATTACCTGAATGAAGGCAGTAACGCCGATACATTTCGTCGTAACTTTCGCGCCTATGATTGGGTAAAAGTACCGCGTGTCTACTGGCGGTATACATCTCCACGGGTGGTGACTTTGGAGTATATTCCAGGGATTAAAATTAGCCACTATGAAGCCTTAGAAGCAGCTGGACTAGACAGGAAGGAACTCGCTCAAATGGGCGCAAGAGCTTACCTGCAACAACTCCTCAACGACGGGTTTTTTCACGCCGACCCTCACCCAGGAAATATAGCAGTAAGTGCTGAAGGTTCCTTGATTTTCTATGACTTCGGGATGATGGGGCGCATCAAGTCCAACATCCGCGAACAACTAATGGAAACGCTTTTTGGCATTGCCCAAAAAGATGCTGACAGAGTAGTAACATCTCTGGTCGAACTGGGGGCTTTAGCGCCAACAGACGATATGGGGCCAGTACGGCGCTCGGTTCAGTATATGCTGGATCACTTCATGGATAAGCCGTTTGAAAACCAATCAGTAGCTGCCATTAGCGAAGACCTCTATGAAATTGCCTACGACCAACCGTTTCGCTTCCCAGCAACTTTCACCTTTGTGATGCGAGCGTTCTCTACTTTAGAAGGTGTAGGAAAGGGCTTAGACCCAGAATTTAACTTTATGGAGGTTGCAAGACCTTTTGCAATGCAGATTATGACAGAGAGTAATGGAAGCGATCGCAACAGTTTTCTCAATGAACTGGGGCGTCAAGCAGCTCAAGTCAGCAGTACCGCTTTGAGCTTGCCCCGGCGCATTGAAGATACGATTGAAAAATTAGAGCGCGGCGACCTGCGAATTCGGGTGCGATCTATAGAATCAGACCGAATTATGCGGCGGATGAGCAGTATTCAGCTCTTAACCAACTATACTTTACTAATCAGTGCTTTCACCCTGTCAGCCACCATCCTATTCGTTAATGGTCATGTCGGGCTGGCGGTGGCAGTTATTCTGGTTTCAGTTGCTTTGGGGTTTGTCCTGATCCGCCAGCTCATGCGCCTCGACCGATTTGATCGTATGTTTTGATTACTGTAAAGTAAAGTTGCTGATGCCAGCGGATCATTTATGATATGTCGCTTCACGGGCCTCTCCGATCCGGGACTTGTTCGTTCCGTAAACCAGGATGATTACCACATCGATCCTGATGGGAGATTTTTCATCGTTGCTGATGGCATGGGAGGACACGCAGGAGGCCAAGAGGCGAGTCAAATCGCTACTCACGCCATTCATACCTATTTGAATGAGCATTGGCATTCAAGTGAGTCTTCTCAAGCTTTATTAGAAAAAGCCTTTTTCGAGGCGAATCACGCCATAATCCAGGATCAAGACGATCATCCAGAGCGCTCAGACATGGGTACAACGGGCGTAGTGGTGGTTTTCCGGGAAAATCAGTCCTGGGTAGCTCACATTGGCGACTCTCGCCTTTATCGGCTCCGAAGCTCCAAGCTAGAGCAAATTACTGAGGATCATACCTGGGTAGCGCGAGCGATGAAAGCAGGGGAATTGACCCCAGAACAAGCTAAGATGCACCCCTGGCGTCACGTTTTGTCCCAGTGTCTAGGTCGTAAGGATTTGCGTCAGATTGATATCCAACCGATGGATGTGCAAGCGGACGACAAGCTGCTGCTGTGTAGTGACGGACTCACCGAAGAACTTTCGGATAATCTGATTGGGACTTACCTTAAATTGTCCTCCTTGGAAAAGGCAGCCGAGAACCTCGTTCAGGCGGCTAAAGATAAAGGGGGTAGAGACAATATCACCGTGGTGATTGTGGCACTTGACTCCTCAAGCGGTGATTAGTCATTCGTCAGCTACCTATAACTAGAGCTAACCGCTACGAACAAATGACTGAGTAAATCTACTCAGTCATTTGTTCGTACTGAGCAATTTTGCCTTTGACAACTTGATAAAACTACATCAGCTCTGGAATTAAAGTCTCCGGGCTGATTTTCATTCTTTTGGTATAACAGAAGTACACATTAAGAGAGATGGGCAGTTTGTCAAATAATTGTTATCTTTCGTAATAAGAGCAGAAACAAAACCTGTTCGTCCCCGTCAAGCCTTACTACTTCGGTGCTTCATCTAGTAAACAACACACTCACTCTAAAGTCGGAGTTAGCTATGAACCAACCTATACAACTGTCTCTGGAACAACAATTCAGTATTCGCTCTTTTGAAACTCAGGTGGAGAATATGAGCCGAGAACAGGCTCAGCACTTCTTGGTTAAGCTCTACGAACAAATGATGATGCGCGAAGCGACATACAAGCATCTTCTAAAGCACCAATGGGGCTTAGAGCCAAATGCTCAATTTGAGTAGAGCATCCCGTGTCGCAGTAGGCGACCTCCGTCTCTTGCTTTGTTCCAAGAAGGAAAGAAGCTGGGGATGCCGGGGCGTCAACTTTAGTTCAAGTTTCGATAAAGCGTATTTTTTAAAACTGTTTACCGTTAAAACCGCTACTTATTTTATTTGCTGAAGTATAAGATTAGATTTTTTGATTAGTTTGTTCAATTACGCACTTCAGCAAGAAAATATTCCGGTCTGGAATTTGGAAGTTGCTTAATTTACACCAATCTTTTAGCTAAAAACTCAAACACTGTTGGTTAGTTTGAGGTAACGAAACTAAAACCCAAACGCATTTTTGAGTGCTGGGTAACAAAGGGCCACAAGCCCAACCTACAATTATTTTTAACTTTTTATCATCCTGAGATATCTGAAGAATAATCTGATGTTTGAATAGATTCAAGCTTGATCAGAATCTTCGGCTTTAGCTTCTCGAACTCCTGCTTGAGAAGACTTTTACTCATCTGCGGTTGGGCTGCTGATACTAAAGTCTGACTGGTATTTGCCCATTCTTGCAGCATTTGGCGTTGCAGAGGGGCAATCGTGGAGGTCATCACATTGGCACAGCGAGGGGGTTCTTCTAGGGCAAAGAATAAAATACGGTAGCACCCGCTTTCGCCTAACTGTCGCACCATTTGCTGACCCATCGGGGTTTTTAAATCTAGGTAGCAAGAGAGCCAACGCGGGCCAAGTTCGCGGTTGTAGAGGGCGGTAATCCACAGCAGCATTGGATGGGGAGACATCAAAAACAGAAACTGGTTGTAGCGGGTGCTGATGACACGATTGTGAATTTCTTGTTTATGCAGCATTACCCAGAGGGTTGCTAAACTCTCTTGGCTAGTGCGAAGCAGATGGGGAAATACAATTTCTGCAATGGGTTTGTTTTTGGGCCAGGAAGTTAAGCGACAGACTTCATCAGCTGAGGGTAGATGCTTGGGTTTAGGCTCAGCGACAACTGGTAGTTTGGATAAAACTGCACCAATGCGCTGACCAAGTTGCCGACCTTGGCCAAAGCGTTGTTCTAAAGGTTGTAATGCTTGTAGGACTTGCGCGGCGGTTTGCGGGCGATCGCTTGGTGCTTTGGCAAGACAGCTAAGTACCAAACTTTCTAATGCCTTTGGCAATTTTAAATCCGGGTTAACTGACTCAAAGGTTCTAGGAGGTACGAAGTGATGGGCTTTGTACCAACCGCCAAATGAGTGAGTTTCTGCCATTAAGGGCATTTCACCTGTGAGCATTTCAAACATCATCACGCCCAGACTATAAATATCAGAGCGATTATTGAGTTCTCTACCTTCCATTTGTTCGGGAGAACAATACGCCAGAGTACCCATAAAGGAGTTGGTCTGAGAACTATCTGATTGGAGCAGTTTGGCGATGCCAAAATCCAAAATCTTGACCAATTCACCTAAAGTGGTGTCTTGAACGATGGAAATATTGCTCGGCTTAATATCCCGATGAATAATTGGGCAGAGTTCGCCATCTAAAAGAATGCCTTGGTGAGCGCATTGTAAACCTAAACAAATTTGACGAGTTATATTTAAAAACCTCGGCACGGATAGGGGACGATCTCTGAGAACGTCGCTAAGGCTATCTCCTTGCAGAAATTCCATCACGTAGAACGGGATTTCGGTTTCGTCTACGCCATAATCCCTGACTCGGACAATGTGTATGCTTTGTTCTCCCAATACAGCGCAGATGGTGGCTTCTCGCTCGAAGCGATCGCGCATTTTTTGATTCAGCAGTGTCTGGGAGAGAAACTTGACGGCTACGGTGACACCTCCCAGTAACATATCTTTGGCTTGATAAACTCTGCCCATTGCGCCTTTACCTACCAACTCCACGAGTTGATAGCGATTAGCGAGTAAGCGACCATTGTTGGGATCTGGCGTCATAGTTAGGCTCCTAAAACGCGGAGCATCTGTCGGGGAGGGATTGGGGACTGGGGATTGGGGATTGGGGACTGGGGATTGGGGAGAGATCAATTACCAATTCCCAATTTCTAATCCAAAATGGTATAACGGCTTTTACCAAAAACCAGGAAGTTTCAAGTCTTAACGACAGAACTTACACCGCATCATTTATTTGCCCTAATCCCTATAGGTAAGGAGGCGAGGGCGTAAATTCTAAAAGATGAAAGCTTAAGGGCGAAGCCTCAAGTCTATAAAATGAGACGGTTATGAGTTTCTAGACAAAGAGCGAGAAAAAACTAGAGGTGGAAATTTACTGGTTGATATTTCATACTTTAATATTTCACACTTTATACTTCACACTTTATACTTTTTGCTGACTGCCCGCACCCCAAAGCGAGTGAGCGATTAAGAATAGTTTGATTCTGGCAGACGCTCTAGGGTACCCTCCATCGTGCTGGTTAAAAAATGACCTGCCATGATGCCACTGGATAGGTAGTAGGTGTTGTCGTTCATCCTGTGCAGGGTTTCAAAGCCACTGCGCCGTTGGCGATCGCCTAATACCCAGTAGCGCTGAACAATTGATTCTGGCGTAACCCAGCCCTCGCCTTCAACGCGACCTAAGACGTTGTGCTGTAGAACAAAGGTATATTGGCGATCGCCTGCATCAAAACGCCCGCGATACTGCAAAGAAATTTCCTGGCGATCGGTACTAGGAAAACTTAGCATTGTCACCATTGTGAACCAATTTTCTCTACCCCAAGCTACTAAGGTTCTGCCTCTCACGGTGATTGGCATCTCGTTGCGCTCCAGCCAAGTTCCCTGTAGCCTCCAGCGTCCTGCCTCCATTAAAAACGTGTGACCCACGCTTGTCTACCTTGCTGCCTATATGAAACACCGCCAGGAACTATTCTTCCGTTGCAGGCAATACGGTTGGGATCGGGCGTGGGTTCAGGGAAGAGTGGGAGAGTGGGAGAATTTTTGAACTCAACCTCTGATCACTCTCATCCCATGATGCCACCACCTCTAGATATCCACATTAACCCTATTGCCGTTCCCGGATAAAATTAGATTAAAAGCGGCAAGTAAATTTAGTATAACCGGACTATTGTGACGAACAATCCCATATACTTTTGTGGCTTTATGCCCTCGCTGATTTTAGTATTATTACTCACGAGAGCGAAGAACTGGGATTGTACAGACGCAATAAATCGCGTCTGTTGTTTTGAGTTTTGAATTAATAATTCCTCACCTTGCGTCTTTTGAGTTGTGGGGAAGATGGACATCGCCCAGCAGCACTGCTTTATCAGCACCTGTGACTTGGGGAAGGTTGCCGGGAATTCCTAGATTACGCCAGTATGCTAAAACGGCGAAGGCGATCGCTTCTTTAAAATCGGCACTCACACCAGCTTCATCCGTTGTTAACACCGGAACAGGCTCCAGAGTTGCTTGTAGGCGTTGTTTTAAGTAGAGATTGCGGCTGCCGCCACCACACAATAACACCTCGTCGGGCATCCGAGGCAGAAAAGTCCGGTAGCTGTGAACAATTGACGCAGCGGTGAGTTCAGTCAGCGTTGCCAACAAGTCAGATGTACTAAGCTCATAAGCCGAAGCGTCTGCTATACAGTGTTGTAGATATTCAAAGCTAAATAGCTCTCGACCCGTAGATTTGGGGGGTGACTGCTGGAAGTAGTCTTGGCTTAGCCATTGGTCAACCAACGCCTTACAGGGAGTACCTGTTGCCGCCCACGCACCGTCTTGATCGTAGGTTTTGCTTCCATTGGTAAAATGCTGCACCGTTAAGTCTAGAAGCGCATTTCCCGGCCCAGTGTCCCAGCCACGGATGTCTTCTAGCCAGTTGCCCTGACGCGCTGGTAGATAAGCGACATTACCGATACCGCCGATATTTTGGACACATCGGTGCTTGTCGGGGTGGCTCAATAAATAAGCATCTACTGCTGGTACCATAGGCGCACCTTGTCCACCGACGGCAATATCCGCAGCCCGGAAATTATTTACAGTTGGAATACCTGTCAGATGGGCAATTAAGGCACCCCGACCTAGTTGCAGACTGTACCCCATTTTGGATTTTGGATTTGGGATTTTTTTTAATCCAGAATCTAAAATCGGCAATTCCAAATCGTCTGTGGGCGGGCGGTGGTAAACGTTTTGTCCGTGGGAGCCAATTAATTCGGCGGTCGGGTTGCCGTTTTGGATGTTTTGGGCGGCTTGTGCAAAAGCGGATGCGATCGCATCATCTAATTGGGCAAATTCTGCCATTGACAAAGATGCCCCGCCACAAACCTCTAGAATTTGCTTGGACAGGGCATCTGGGTAAGGATAAGTAGCTCCAGCTAACAAAGTCACTTCTATATCCAAGTCTTTACCAGAAATTTCCACTAAAGCAGCATCAATACCATCTACTGATGTGCCGCTTATCAAACCAATTACGCGCATCATTTAAGCAATAAGAACTGAAATACCTTTTTAATTTTCCCTACTCGCTGTGCCAAATTCAAATTAATTTTATCTACTTGTAATGAAAACTATATTCTAGAAATGTGCAATATTAATTGGTAAACCGCTACATTCAGAGGGCAGCCCATGACCTCAGCCGAGACACCATTTGCCGTCGGTTTTACCCTTCCCGACCACACCCAGTTACCAGAGTCGGATGGCACATTTGGGAAAAACTTTCAAGAACATCCTCAGAGCATTCTACTGACAGACTCTATAGAGCCAGTCTTAGTGCAACTGCATCCCGATAGTCAATACTGCATCGGTCAAGATAGCGGTATCTATTGGCGGATAACAGAACCCCCAGAAAGAGGAGCAGAAGCACCAGACTGGTTTTATGTGCCGAATGTCCCGCCAACTTTGAATGGTAAAGTGCGGCGTTCTTATGTCTTGTGGCAAGAATACGTTGCACCGCTAATTGTGCTGGAGTTTGTCTCAGGGGATGGTTCCCAAGAACGAGACAGAACGCCGATAACTGGCAAATTTTGGGTTTACGAGCAGGCGATTCGCGTTCCCTTCTATGGCATCTATGAAGTAAATCTGGCACGAGTGGAAGTGTACCAATTAATTAACGGGCGCTATCATGTGATGCAGCCTAACGAGCGCGGACACTATCCCATCGAGCCTTTAGGGGTAGAATTGGGCATTTGGCAGGGTCAATACATGAATATGGAACTCCCGTGGTTGCGTTGGTGGGATCACGAAGGGAAGCTCCTGCTCACAGGGTGGGAGCGTAACCAACTGGCAGAAGAACGCGCTGAACGCTTGGCAGAACGGTTAAGAGCTATGGGCGTTAATCCCGATGAGTTAACTTAGGGGATTGGTAATTGGAAATAGCTAGGAGCTAAGAGTTAATAACTCCTAACTTTCCATCACCCATCACATCAAATTCAGCGGGTCAACATCAATTGTCAAGCTGACTGAGGACGGGCAAAGAAAACGCAATTCGGTAAAATCTGGCAAATGTGGCAGCGAATCCGGCGCAAACTTCAGCATAATTTGCCATCTGTATCGATTCGCCACCCGTAAGATAGTAGCGGGTGCTGGCCCTAATATCTCGTAACCAGCGCTATCCTCATCTTTCTGAGTAAGCGTTGCTGCCAACAATTCGGCAGTTTCCTGAACTTGGGCAGGATCAGTGCTGCTTAGCCGCAACAGAATTAAACGCCCGTAGGGGGGATAGTTCAGCGCCTCTCGTTGTTGTAATTCTGTCTCGATAAAAGACTGGTACTCGTGACGGCGTACTGCCTGAATTACTTGATGCTCTGGGGTGTAAGTTTGAATAATTACTCGACCGGGGTCATTGCCTCGACCAGCACGACCTGCAACTTGTGTCAAGGTTTGAAATGCTCTTTCTGAGGCTCGGTAGTCGGGTAAATTTAGCAAACCATCGGCGGCGACAACTCCCACGAGTGTCACCTGAGCTAAATCTAGACCTTTGGTGAGCATTTGAGTCCCCACTAACAAATCGGCTTCCCCATTAGCAAAGCGGGTCAGCAGGGTTCGGTGAGCGCCTTTGGTGCGGGTGGTGTCGCTATCGAATCGGATGAAACGCAATTGGGGGAAAGCTTGCGCTAATTCTTGGGCGACTCGCTGAGTACCGCTGCCGAAAAATTTCAGGTAGGGGGAACCGCATTCGGGACAGGATTGAGGATGCGATCGCACAAAGTTACAGTAGTGACATCGCAACAGTTGGGCCGCATCCTCATGGGTGTGGTGATAAGCCAGAGAAACATCGCAGTGCGGACACTCCACCACATACCCACAGCTGCGACAAGAAACAAAGGTACTGTGTCCCCGACGATGGATAAATAAAATCCCCTGCTGTCCTCGTTCTTGCAGTTGTTGCAGTCCCTCAGTCAGCGACCGACTAAAAATGGATCGATTCCCCTGCTGCAACTCAGAGCGCATATCTACCACTTCTACAGGTGGTAGCGGGCGCGATTGAATGCGTTCTGGTAATGAGAGGTAATGGGTGATTGGGGGTTGGGGATTGGGGATTGGGGATTGGGGATTGGGGATTCCCTCAATCCCAGACTCTCGGCTGAACCCCTGGTTAATATTCACCCAGGTTTCTAAAGAGGGTGTGGCGGAACCTAAAAGTAGGGGGCAATTTTCCAACTCAGCACGCCAAGTAGCGACGGTGCGGGCGTGGTAGGTTGGCGCTGGTTGGTCTTGCTTAAAGCTGGAGTCGTGTTCTTCATCTAAGATTATCAGCCCCAGTCGCGGTAAGGGGGCAAAGATGGCTGAACGGGTGCCAATTACTACTTGAGCTGCACCTGCGAGCATTTGCCGCCAAGTATCATAACGTTCGCCGTCGGAAAGGGCGCTGTGATAAACGCAGACTTTATTGCCAAAACGGGCGCGGAATCGGTCGGTTAGCTGAGGCGTAAGACCAATTTCTGGCACTAGAACGAGTGCTGATTGTCCTGATTCTAAGATGGGCGCGATCGCTTGTAAATACACCTCTGTCTTGCCACTTCCCGTCACCCCATGCAACAGCACCTCAGAGAACCCAGATAAATTTGTGATGACTTCCAATGCCTGAGCTTGGTCATTTGTCAACTCTTTCGGTTGATCCTCAGCTAAAGCGGGTTCTGCTGCACTCCGCAACATCTCTCGCTCTTGAATTACAACGCAACCTTTTTGCTCCAGGGTCTTGACGGTGGATGAACTGGCGTTGCAAATTTGCAGCAACTCTGTCAGCCATAAATCACCGCCGCGTCTTCGCAGCACTTCCAAAATTTCTCGTTGGCGTTGCGTCACATCTATCGGGAAGACATCCACAACCAGCGTTACTGCTTTCTGTAACTTTGGGCGTCCTTTTCTGGGCGGTTCTAGGTAACTTTCTACCAAGTTATTCCGCAATAACTCCCGTACTGCTCGATATGCTCCTCTGACTTGACGTTGCAGGTAGGCGAAGCTATAGTCTCCAGCACTTTGAGCTTGCAGGATTTCTAGAATTTGACGAGCCGCTGGACTAAGGTATTGGGGATTGGGGATTGGGGATTGGGGATTGGGGATTGGGGAATCTCTCTTGTCTCCTTTAATAAGGCGGATTCTTCGCTGCGATCGCCCTAGCAATCCTGGTGGCAATGCTACCCGAATCACTTGAATTAACTGAGTATAGTAATATTCAGCTACTCGGTTGAGCAGCTGCCAGTAGCTAGGCGGGAAAAACCCAGCACTGACCACATCCTCAACATCCTTTATTTTGGCGCTGTTCAGTTCCGGTGGTGGTGCGTCTTTTATGCGGATAGCGATCGCTCCCAGCACCTGCGCCCCAAACGGCACACTCAGAATATCCCCCGGCTGCACTTGCAACTCACTTGGCAAGCGGTACGTATACAATTTCTTTTGCGCTTCTGCCTCTGGACAATCTACCAGCACTTCAACCCACTGATTCTCTGGAGAACCAGACTGGTAGGACGCTCTACTCTCCAGCGCACTGCCTTGTAGTACGAAATTGGGATTTGACGACATACTCTTTCCCCTCCACCTTGGCAGTCGGATGCCATCACCCGGCAAACCCCTTCCTTGCGCTTACTGTAACCAGTTAATTTTAGCTGGCTGTTGACCTTTCAGGGATTGGGGATTGGGGATTGGGAAAAGTCTTACCTAGTCCCTAGTCCCCAACCCCCAGTCCTAAGTAAATTTGCTACCCTCTATCTATCATGCAAAGAGCGCATCTGTGTTTTTCTCCCTATTGATAGAGAGCGAAGCTAATAATTATATGAGATCCTGTTGGCATAACCAATTAAATTTTAAAAACTTTTAGAATCGCTTAGTTACAACAGGAGGCAGCAAAACTATCAAAAATCCCAAACATAAGCATTTGCTATAAGTTATTTCAAGGAATTTTATCCACGACGTGAAAGCTAAAGGCAACCGTCTGATAGACTAAAGCTTTACCTTCATTTCTCCTGATTTTTTATCCAAATCTCCACCAAATCTAAAGGAATTATATATTCTGTAATCAGGAGAACAATCAGAAAAGAATATTTTGGTAGCCTAAAAAAGCAATTTGCTTTCTCAACAGGTGGGAAAAAGACATTTTGATTGTTTCAATACTGGTAGCTGATTTACTTAAGTCATTATCAGATAAATGAACAACAAAAATAGCAGAGAAGTAAAAAGGAGAAATAAAAATTGAGCCTTGATTCTTTGCTTAGAGAGCTTGTCTTCAGTCCGTCATGGATATGTACAAAGAGAGCAATCATCTAAACACACTCGCTTTATCCAATACCGACTCAGACCTTGTTATGAATATTGCTGAACTGAACCCAAGTGACGCTCTGGAATCTATATCTGATAGCGATTTTGCAGATATTCCCCAACACCATCTAGAGGAATCTGATGAAATAGGCAGTGTCGAAGCTGAAATCTCAGAGGAAGTCGATAAATTAGCGGCTGGTCGCCCTTCCGGCTACCGCAAAACCGTTTCCGACGACACAGTGGGAGCTTTCTTTAAAGAGATGGCACGCTATCCACTTCTGAAACCAGAGGAAGAAGTAGAGTTAGCGCATCGCGTCCAATTTTTAGTAAAAATAGAGGCGCTTCAAGAAAAATTGCAAGAGGAGTTGGGACGCAAGCCTACAAAGGCAGAAATAGCAGCAGCAGATGGCATGACGGAAAGGCAGCTTGAGCATCACCTTTATCGCGGTAGAGTAGCGAAAAGGAAGATGATTCGCTCAAACCTGCGCTTGGTTGTTTCTATTGCTAAACGTTATTTAAATCGGGGCGTTCAATTTCTGGATTTGATTCAGGAAGGCGCACTCGGATTAAACCGCGCGACGGAAAAATTCGACCCAGACAAAGGTTATAAGTTTTCTACCTATGCCTATTGGTGGATTCGTCAGGCAATTACCCGGACAATTGCGAATGATGCTCGGACAATTCGCTTGCCAATCCACATTGTTGAGAAGCTGAATAAACTCAAAAAAGCGCAGCGAGAATTAAAGCAAGAATTGCACCGCAATCCGACAGAAGAGGAAATGGCGAAGGCTCTAGAAATTGAGCCAAACCAGTTGCGGCAGTTGTTGCAGTTGCGGAGGCGATCGCTTTCTCTAAATCATCGCATAGGTAAGGGTGAAGAAACCGAACTGATGGATCTTCTGGAAGATGGTGATAACCAATCTCCCGAAGAACAAATGAGCGAAGCGATGATGCGTCAGGAAATTTGGGAAGTCTTAGGAGATGTTCTCACCGAGCGCGAAAAAGATGTCATCTCTCTGCGGTATGGTTTAACTAGCAGCGAACCCTACACATTAGAAGAAGTCGGCTGTTTGTTCAATCTTTCCCGCGAACGAGTGCGTCAGATTCAAAGCAAAGCAATGCGGAAACTGCGCCGCCCTCAAGTCGCTAAACGCTTGAAAGGCTGGCTTAGCTAAGTTATTAGCTAATAGCTAATGGTAATTTACAATTAGCTATTAGCTATTAGCTATTTACAAATGATCAATGATTTAAATTTGCGCCCAGCTACTCCAGCTGATGTGCCAGTGCTGTTTCGCTTGATTGAGAGGCTGGCAGAGTATGAGAAACTATCTCATGCTGTCACTGGCAACGCTAACGACCTGAAAGAACACTTATTCGGCTCTAAACCCTATGTAGAGGCGATTATAGCTGAATATAATGGGCAAGCGGTCGGGTTTGCCTTGTTTTTTCATAACTATTCGACGTTTCTCACCAAGCCGGGGATTTATCTGGAAGACTTATTTGTTCTCCCAGCATATCGTCGTCAAGGTATTGGTAAACAGATTTTTAGCTATTTGGCAAAGCTTGCAGTTGACCGTGGCTGCGGCCGGATGGAGTGGAGCGTGCTGGATTGGAATCAACCCGCGATCGCTTTCTATGAGCGCATTGGTGCAGATGTCTTACCCGACTGGCGGATTTGCCGAGTGGCTGGAGAATCCCTCACCAACCTAGCATCTGCACCATTAACCTCTTCTGCCAGTGACGTAGGCAGCCGTTAGAGGGTGCTGTGGGGATGCAAATATCTGGGTAACTGAACCGGATTCGATCAATTGTCCAGCGCCATCCTGAACCCAAAATAACGCCACATCATCAGCAATGCGCTTTGCCTGTGCCAGATTATGGGTGACGACGAGAACCGTATATTTACCGCGCAGATTAGCGATTAAATCCTCTACCACTTCACTAGAAAGTGGATCGAGGGCGCTGCAAGGCTCATCCATTAGGAGAACATCAGGTTTGAGCGCGATCGCTCTGGCAAGACACAGCCGTTGTTGTTGACCGCCGGAGAGGGCAAGGGCAGGAGATTTCAGCCTGTCCTTCACCTCATCCCATAAGCCGACATCACGCAAAGCATCCTCTACAACTTCATCGATTTTTTCTCGATTTTTCACTCCGTGTTCCTTAAGCGGAAATTCGATATTTCTGATAATTGAAAGCGGAAACGGGTTGGGTTTTTGAAATAGCATTCCCACGCGGCGACGCAATGAAATTACATCGATTTCTTGCACATCTTGATTTCCCAGCAGAATCCGCCCTGATAATCGACAGCTTGCAGTTAAATCGGTGAGGCGGTTCAGGCAAGTTAAAAAGCTAGTTTTGCCACAGCCGGAAGGACCGATAAGCGCCGTAATGCTACCGGATTTGATGGAGAAGGTGACATCTTTAAATGCTGGTTTATTAGCATAAAACAGGCTTAAATTCTCAGTTTGTATTTCCGGTGGCTGAGTTGAGAGTAATGTTGCGTGTTGCTCGTTTTTGCTTGTATTTTTCATGAAAAATTTGAACCGCTGAGGACGCAGAGGGCGCAGGGAAACTTACGCTACCCAAATTCGTGATTGCCGAAAACGCACCGCTAGCCAAGATATTGCCGCATTAATTAGTAATAGAAAGCTGACTAATACTAGGGCGGAGGCGTAGGCATTCGATTCACCGCCAGAAACGTTCATGGCGAGGTCGTAAATGTGTACGGAGAGCGATCGCCCGGAATCCCACAATGACTCTGGCATTCGGTCTACGTAACCGCTGGTAAAGATTAAAGCAGCAGTTTCTGCGATCGCTCGTCCCAAACCCAACAGTAACCCCACCACTAACCCAGGCATTGCTGCTGGTAGCAATAACTCCCATAATGTTGCTGTACGCGAGAGTCCCAGCGCCGCCGCCGAACGTCGATAATCGTCCGGTACACCTCGCAAGCCCTCCTGCGTTGAGCGAATCAGAATCGGCAGCACCATACACGCCAGCGTCAACCCACCGGAAAGAATAGAAAAGCCCATCCCAAAAGTTTTGCAGAAGAAAGCGTTACCGAAAAGACCGAAAACAATCGAAGGTACACCTGCTAAAACATCTAAACTGAGGCGCACCAAACGTCCCAAAATACTATCATTCGAGGCGAACTCAGTCAGCAATACAGCAGTCCCCACTCCCAGAGGAATTGAAACCGCCATGCAGACTCCCACAATTAGCCCTGTCGAGACTAAAATTGGGGCGATTCCCCCATTTCGCCCAGCATTGCGCGGTTCTGTTGTTAGAAAGTCCCAGCTAATTTGACCGATACCATGCCAGATAATATCGCTTAACAGCCACAACAGCGAAGCTGTTACCACAGCCACAACAGCCCAAATGACCACGGTTGAAAGTAGCTCTGAAGAAGGTAAAAATTTAAAATGCAAAAACTTGGTTTTTTCTTTTGCATTGTGCCTTTTTACTTGTGATTTTCCTAAGGGGTTACTCATAGAAGTATAATCCTATTCACTTAAAAATAATTGCAGGTTGGGTTGAGAAACCAAACCCAATCTACGCAAAGTTTTGTTAGTAATCCTAATTGAACCGCATTAATAAATGTTTTCTTTGTTGCTCTTTTCCGCAGCAATTACTAAAACTACAATCATCGCCATTAATACCAATCCGCTAACAAACAAGGCGGCGCGGTGATTTCCTACTGCATAAGCCATCTCTAGGGCAATATTTGCCGTCAACGTCCGCACTGGTTCAAATAAACTTTTTGGTGTCTGCACCACGTTACCGCAAACCATCAGCACTGCCATTGTTTCGCCAATTGCCCGTCCAGTTTCCAAGATGATCCCCGTTAATAGCCCTGACTTTGCCGCCGGGAAAACCACCCCGCGCACCATCGCCCAGCGCCCCAATCCCAGCGCCGCCGCCCCCCGCAGATAATCTGGGGGAACGTTGGCAAGGCTAGCGTCCGCTACTAGAGCAATGGTGGGTAAAATCATTAGTGTCAGAATTAAAGTTCCAGCTAATAAACTCGGCCCCGGCGGGTGAATCCGTCCGATAATTGGCACCAGCACAACTAAACCCCAGAAGCCATAAACCACCGAGGGAATCCCTGCCAAAAGCTCGATCAATCGTCGGTAAAGTTTGGCTAAAACTGGGGGTGCGTAATAGTGACAAAAAACTGCTGAGAGAATGCCCACCGGAGTTGCTATTAACACTGCACCAGACATCACCAAAAGCGTCCCCGAAAGCATTGGTGTTAGGTTAAATTCATCACTTGTTGGATGCCAAGAGGGGTCTGTGAAGAAGCGTGTAAGCCCAATATTTTGCACAATAGGTAAGGTTTCCCAAATCAGGAAAACTATAATTAGGAGAACAATTGCACCGGAAACAATCGCCATTCCTCGCAACATCCAGACTAGGATGGCTTCATTTCGTAACTGGGACAAAATATTGCTCCTTTACAATGTCTTGCACGCTCTGGGAACTGGCAAAATCAATAAAATTCTTTGATAATCCAGTGGGTGTAGTTTTCGTCACCAGATTCAGAGGGCGAGAAATAGGAAAAGTACCTTTACTGACGTTGGCGATTGAGGCTTCTACTCCTTCAACTGGCAATAGTTTGATGGGAGTATTGTGGGTAGCAGCATATTCGCCAGAACCAATAGAGACGTAACCAACAGCATTAGGATTACCGGCTACTGTCTTGATTCCTTGCTCGTTATCGCCAATCACTACATCGGCTTTTATATTTTTCGTTTCTAATTTGAAATGACTGGCAAAAAGTTCTAAAGTAGAGCGACCTTCAGCCTTATTAACAACCGTAATCGGAGCATCTTTCCCGCCGACTTGTTCCCAGTTATTGATTTTATCGTTGTAAATATCAACAATTTGTTTGTCACTCAGACTTTTAACTGGATTGTTTTTATTAACAATGACCGAGATGCCATCTTTAGCAATGGTGAAGGCTTGCAGATCCTTTTCATTATCTTTGAGACTTCGCGACACCATGCCGATATCCGCTACACCCTGACGGGCATCTGCAACTCCCCGCGAAGATCCACCTGATTGCACGTCAATCCGGACTCCCGGATGTTGAGTTTCATACCGCTTGGCAATTTCTGAAGCAAGGGGCGCTACCGTACTAGATCCAGTCAAGACGAGTTTGCCTTGTAACTTATCGGACGACTGGTTTGCCACTGACGGGGCCTTTGCACAAGATTGCAGCCAGAAGCAAGCAGCTAACCCCGTCGAAAGGAAGGCAAGCATTTTTAGGTTCTTCATCTGTGATGAATTTAAGTTTTTTTTTATCTGTGTGATTCAAACGAGAGTAGGCAACATCCCAAGTCAATCGCCTTCCCAGCATTTGCCCTCTGAACTGTGGGATCTAGCTGATAAAGCACCGCTTTACCATCTCGCGTCGCCGTCACAAAACCTTCCTCCCGGAGAACTCTGAGATGATGCGATAGCAAACTCTGCTGCAACCCCAGCACTGCATTTATCTGGCCAACGTGCTTGGGACCGTTCATCAGGAGTTCTAAAACCTCAAGCCGTGTTGAGTCTGCCAAGGTTTTCAGTTTTTGGGCGCAAAAGGACTGCATGGATTCACCTTGTGGAAGTTGGGAATAAACCCAGGAGGGAGCTGAATAGTTATTGATATCAAATTATATTCATATCAATAACCATTTATTAGTCATACCTTAATATTTTCTTAAAGAAACACCAGGTTATGCAGTTGGTTTTCAAGTGTATATAGGCACCAGCTCCATACTTCAAGGGATACCTCTGCCCCACCCCTGCTCTGCGTTAGCGTCAGCGAAGCGCTGTCTTCGCCTTAGCGGTACGAAGTGCGGAGTAGGGGCTAAGAGTGATTTCCTCTTCCCGGAATAGGAAAAGGGTTGGGGATTAGGTTTCTAATAGTAGGTTGACAAAAACGGTGTACTATGTATATTTAATAGAGAATTAGTGGTATGAGATTGCTAAACGCGATCGCTCTCTTAAAAAAACACTTATTCTAAACTCTAATCGGAATCTTCATCGCCAATTCAGCCCCTTTTCCGGGTGCAGAAATACACTCTAAATTTCCCTTATGTTTTTCAACAATAATTTGGTAGCTAATCGCTAAGCCAAGCCCAGTCCCTTTACCAACAGTTTTCGTGGTGAAGAAAGGATCGAATAGTCTTTGCTTAACCTCTGGTGTAATACCTAAACCATTGTCTATAATCCGGATTTCTACTTGATTGCCCTCTACAACCCTGGTGCAAATCCGGATAGTGCCGGGATCGTCTTTAATTTCTTCTAGCGATCGCTTATGGTTGTACTCATCTAGAGAATCAATCGCATTCGTGAGTAAATTCATAAAGACTTGATTGATTTGTCCGGCATAGCACTCGACCAAGGGCAATTCGCCATATTCTTTAATCACCTGAATTTCAGGATGCCCTGGTTTATTTTTGAGTTGATTTTGCAAAATCACTAGCGTACTATCAATGCCCTCGTGAATATTAACTTCTTTCATGTCCGCTTCATCCAAACGAGAAAAGTTTCTTAGAGAAAGAACAATTTGACGTATACGCTCAGCTCCCACTCTCATAGAGGACAAGATTTTCTGAAAGTCCTCGGTCAGGTAGTTAAGCTCAATGTCTTCAATATGCGTTTTAATTTCCGGGGCAGGATCGGGGTAGTACTGCTGATACAAATCCAGCAATTGCAATAAATCTTGCAGGTATTCATTGGCAGGGGTAACGTTGCCATAGATGAAGTTAACCGGATTATTAATTTCATGGGCTACGCCAGCCACTAATTGACCCAAACTAGACATTTTTTCGGTTTGAATCAATTGGGTTTGAGTTTGTTTTAACTCGTGTAGCGTTTGTTCCAACTCTTTAGCTTTGTCTCGGTATTTAGCTTCAGCTTTTTGAATTTTTTCAAATAAACGAGCATTTTCCCAAGCCGTAGCGATTTGTCCAGCCAAAGTGTTGAATGTATCGAGATCGGTTTGGCTGAAGCGATCGCTTTGGTAATCTTGGATATTAAGCACCCCCAAAAGCGTGCCACGACTGATCAGCGGGATGGCTACCTCGGAACCCGCTTGACCGGGTTGTAATTCTGCTTGTGTCAATACATTACTGATAGCATCCACCCAGACGGGTTGGTGTGTTCTGGCGGCATGAGCGACAACAGAGCGAGCGCACTCCAGCGAGATACAGGCACTTTGGTCTTGCCTGAGTATATCGTAACTGCCAGAATCAGCCCACCTAACCAGTTGGCTGTTTGTTTGATCTAATAGATATATCTGAACATAGTGTAAACCAAAGCGATTTTGCATCAGGGCGATCGCCTCGCGCAACAGCAGTTCCGAGTCTAGGATCGCTTTCGACAGTTCGCTCACCGCAACGGTTACATGTTGACTCGCCTCCAGTTCGCGGGTGCGCTCTTCTAAACCCTGGAGTAGTTTACCGACCTGCGAAGCCATTTTATTAAAACTGAAGGCTAAGAGGCCTATTTCGTCCTTTGATTTAATGTAAGCACGAGCTGCGAGGTTGCCAGCAGTAAATTCGCTAACGCTTTCAGTTAGGTAAATCAAAGGTTTAGCTAGCAGTTGTCCGGTCGTCACAGCAGTGATGACAACTGCACCTGAAATAATCAAAGCAAGCAACAAAGTGTCGCGGGCTTGGGCTTCGATGGGCGCGAGAAATACCGATTGAGGCTGGACGAAAACCACAAACCAAGGCTGCGTCTTTAGCTTGGTAACTGCTGCTGCGTTCGGCTCGTTGTTTGTAGAGGATAAGGCGGTTGTAAAGTAAGGGGATGTTGCAGCGTTATCTAGACCTTGCTCAAAATCAGGAAAATTTGTCGAGAAGTTTGCCTCTTTTCCCTGCGGCAACCGTCCTTCTGCTTGCAGCGCTTTCACTTTAGCCGGTGGCAGGGGCGTAACCGATTTAAAATTTAACTCAGGTGCGTTGCCGTGAGCTAAACGGATATGGTTTTCATCCAGCAAAATCGCAAAGGATGCGCTTCCTCTCACCAGGTCGGTATTTTGGCTAACTAATCGCTGGACAGCAGCAGCGTTATAACGGATACGCAAGACACCGATGATATTTCCCGATGCATTTCGTACCGGACTACTGAAGTACAAACCGATCTCATTAGTAGTTGAAGAAAACTGGATGGGCGAGACATAGGGTAAGCCAGTTTTGAGCGGTTTCTGGAAGTAATCCTGGTCAGATTTATCCATACCAATGTCTGGTGTATACGTATCAATTACATCTCGCCCCTGACGATCGAGCAGCGCGTATGACGAGATATTCAAAGTATCTTTACGGCTGAGCGAACGTAAAGCGCCCTCCACTTCTGAGGCGATACTTTGTCTCTGGTTAGCAGGTAAACTTAAGTACTTGGCTAAGACTGGCAACTGAGCTTCAACCCGGACAGCATCCAGATTGGAGTTGATAAAGGCATCTATACTCAGGGCAGTTTGAGAAGCAGATGTTAAGAGGGTTTGATTAGCATTGTCCGTCAGCACTTTTTGTGTGGCTCGCTGATTCAAAAATGCTAGTAATAGCAAGGGGAGGAGCGCCACACCCAAGAAAGAAAAGATCAGCTTACTGCCTAGAGTAGAAAGTTGGAACTGTTTCACGGTCAATTTACCTTTTGTAACTGCTGCACAAAGGACGAATCGATTAGTTTTTGAATATCCGGCGCAGCGCTTAGCCCTCCGGTACGAGTATAGAAGTCAGCGTACAATTTGGCTGTATGATACAGCGACTGGGTTGTCGAACCTGGAGTAAATGCCTTTAAGTTGTCTTGCAAGCTGGACAACTTAATGCCATCTGTTGAAATGGTTTCAGGTTTAATATTGAGGGTTTTGGCAATTATTGTTTTGCTTTCTTCTGGATTGGCTTTCCAGTAGTCTTGGGCTTGGAACCAAGCGCGAATAAATGCCTTCACATCTTGAGGGCGATCGCGTACCACATTGCCATGAAACACGATGACATCTGGAATCAGCCCAGGAGTCTGCTTACTGGTGAATAGCACTTTAGCCCCAGATTTGACTGCTTGAGACAGATACGGTTCCCAGGTTTGCCCCGCTTGAATTTCACCACTTTTTAAGAAAGCTGGAATTGCTTCCGCTTCTATATTGACTAAGCTGACATCTTGAGTAGAAAGACCTTTAGTTTCTAGTATCTTGGTGACAAACAGTTCTCCAAAATCACCTAACTTAGTGCCGATTCGCTTTCCTTTCAAATCAGCCACGCTTTTTATATCGCGCTGAACTAGCAATGCGTCAGCACCAGCTGATTGGTCAGTGACTAAAACAATTTTTGCATCTGGGTTTTGCCCAAGCTTACTCATAACGCTACCTAATGGCACAGCAACCCCATCATTTTTATTCGCACTGAAGTTTGACAGGGGTACAAGAAAGTTTTCTGAATAAACGGGTTCGACTTTAACACCCTGCGCTTGGAAGAACCCTTTTTCTTGGGCGATCGCCATCGGAAAGTGTCCAGCCCAGAGACTATATCCGACCCTAAGAGGCAAAGGCTGTGGGCGGGAAGTTACGGTTGTCGTGCTATTGCAGGCGGTAATTAGCACAATGCTGAGTAATAAAAGAGATACAAAGCGTAGCAATCGAAATTTCATGCTAAAACCTGTTGATGTGTGTGACTCAAAGCGGTCAACTTCCTGGCTGCAACTGCTGCACAAAGGACGGATCGATCAGTTTTTGAATGTCCGGCGCAGTGTTTAGCCCTCCTGTGCGAGTATAGAAATCGGCGTACAATTTGGCTGTATAGTACAACGACTCTTCTGTGGTGCCGGAAGTAAAAGCTTTTAAGTTGTCTTGTAAAGTTGACAACTGGACTCCATTGGTGGAAACTTCTTCAGGTTTGATGGATAGCGTTTTCGCAATGAGTGTCTTGCTTTCCTCTGGATTCGCCTTCCAGTAGTCTTGAGCTTGAAACCAAGCGCGAATAAATGCTTGAATGTCTTTTGGGCGATCGCGTAATACCGAAGTACGAAACGCGATGACATTTGGAAGCAATCCAGGGGTTTGCTTAGTGCTAACTAGCACCTGCGCTCCGGCTTTAACCGCTTGCGATGTGTATGGTTCCCACGTATTTCCAGCTTGAATATCACCGCTTTCTAAACGCGCTGGAACCGATTCCGGTTCTACATTGACTAGGGTCACATCATCAGTGGTGAGGCGATTTTTCTCCAGCAAGGTGGTGACAAATAATTCTCCAAAATCCCCTAATTTAGTGCCGATTTGCTTGCCCTTTAAGTCGTTCATGCTTTTAATATCGCTTTGCACCACCAAAACGTCCGCGCCAGCCGATTGATCCGTTGCCAGAATAATCTGCACGTCTGGGTTTTTCCCAAAAATGTTCATGATGCTACCCATTGAGGTAGCGATCGCGTCAGATTTGCCAGCGCTGAAGGCAGATACTGATTGTAGATAGTTTTCTATATACACGGGTTCGACTTTCACCCCTTGCTGTTGGAAGAAACCTTTTTCGTGAGCGATCGCTATCGGAAAATTTCCAGACCAAAGATTATAGGTAACTCTCAGGGGCGGTTGTTCTGGGCGAGAAGTCACTGTTGTCGTGCCATTGCAAGCTGTAATAAGTAAAATGCTCAACAGAAAAAAAGATACAAAACGAAGAAATCGAGATTTCATACAGACCTGCTTTGATGCGTGTGAGTAAATGCAATCATATTGGCTCTTGTGTCAACTTCCCGATTGCACCTGCTGCACAAAAGAAGGAACAATCAGTTTTTGAACATCCGGCGCAGCGCTTAGTCCTCCTGTCCGAATCGAGAAATCGGCGTACAATTTAGTGGTATGGTACAGCGACTTTTCTGTAAAGCCGGGAGTAAACGCCTTTAAATTGTCTGGCAAAGTGGACAGATGAATGTTATCGGTTGAAACAGTCTCCGGTTGAATCTTCAGCCGCTTAGCAATCAGTGATTTGCTTGCTTCTGGGTTGGCTTTCCAGTAGTCTTGGGCTTGGAACCAAGCTCGGACAAATGCTTTTATCTGTGCAGGGCGATCGCGTATTACATTGCTGCGAAACACAATGACATTCGGAATCAAACCAGGGGTTTGCTTACTGGTAAATAGTACCTTTGCTCCCGCTTTCACTGCCTCTAATGTGTAGGGATACCAAGTTTGTCCGGCTTGAATATTACCGCTTTTTATGCGAGCTGGAATTGCTTCTCCTTCTATATCAACTAGGGTCACGTCATCGGTAGTAAGACCATTGCTCTCCAGCATTTTGACAACAAACAATTCCCCGTAGTCGCCTAACTTTACGCCAAGCCGCTTGCCCTTTAAGTCAGCGATACTTTTAATATCCCGCTGCACCACTACAGTGTCAGCACCAGCCGATTGATCGGTTTCCAAGACAATGTGGATATCTGGGTTTTTCCCAATGATGCTCATCACACCACCCAATGTTACGATGATGCCATCATATTTACCTGCACTAAAATCAGAAACAACCCCTAAATAGTTTTCTGAATACACAGGTTCAACTTCCACCCCCTGTTTTGCGAAAAATCCTTGTTCTGAAGCTATTTCCATCGGAAAATACCCAGGCCACAGATTGTAGGCAATTCGCAGTGGTGGAAGCTCAGGTTTAGAGGTTATAGAGGTTCTGCCATTGCAGGCTGTAACCAGCACAATGCTGAGCAGTAAAAGAGACACAAAACGGAAAAATCGAGATTTCATATTAAATGAATTTTGATGTTTAATTGCATGGAATAATGCTATTTTTTTGTCAGCTTCCTGCCTGCAACGGCTGCACAAAAGAAGGATTAATCAGTTTTTGAATATCTGGGGCAGTGCTTAGCCCTCCGGTGCGAATATAGAAGTCGGAGTACAATTTGGCGGTATGGTACAACGACTCGGTTGTAGAACCGGGAGTAAATGCTTTTAAGTTGTCTTTTAAGGTGTACAACTTAACACCCTCAGTGGAAACTTCTTCAGGTTTGATAGAGAGCGTTTTCGCAATCAGTGCTTTACTTTCTTCGGGATTTGCCTTCCAGTAATCTTGAGCTTGAAACCAAGCGCGAATAAAAGCTTGAATGTCTTGTGGGCGATCGCGTACTACCGAGGTGCGAAACACGATTACAGTCGAAATTAAACCGGGTGTATCCTTACTGGTGAATAAGACTCGCCCTCCAGATTTAGTTACTTCCGATAGGTATGGTTCCCAAGTATGTCCTGCTTGAATATCACCGCTCTTAAAACGTGCTGGAACCGCTTCTCCTTCTACGTTGACTAGCGTCACATCATCGGTAGTCAAACCATGTTTCTGGAGCATTTGGCTCACAAATAATTCTCCATCGCCTAACCTGACGCCGAGGCGCTTACCCTTCAAGTCAGCGACACTTTTAACATCCGGGCGAACTACAATTGAGTCAGAACCAGACGATTCGTCAGTTGCCATCGCAATCTGCACATCTGGGTTTTTCCCAATAATGCTCATCAAGCTACCTACTGTGATGGCGACGCCATCATATTGTCCAGCAGTGAACTCAGACACCGATTCTAGAAAGTTTTGGATATAGACGGGTTTGACTTTTACCCCTTGAGCCGTGAAGAATTCTTTTTCTTGAGCAATCGCTATCGGAAAAAGCCCAGGCCACAGATTGTAGCCGACTTCCAAGGGCGGCTGTTCTGGGCGGGAAGTTACGATTGTCGTACCATTGCAAGCTGTGACGAGTACCAGGCTTAGTAAGAAAAGGGACGCAAAGCGGAGAAGTCGAGATTTCATGAAATTAAATTTGTGACTGAACTAGAGTCCTACTGCCTTTCGCAGTTAACCTAATAGGATGGCGATTCTTCACTCCTGCGCTTGTCTTGGGGATGGATCGCTGTCCAGAACGCTTGGTAACGCTTCCCTCCCTTGAGCCAAGAGTTGAGTGATGCGCTAAGAAGGCTACCGCCTCCGGTTCCTTTCTTAGAATTCCCAATTTTGTCTAAGATTTAACGGTGGTATTGTATATCTGTGGTTAATGGTATTGGTATCAATGCAGGTCAATCAGTTACACAAGTGAATCCACAATTGCAAAACACCTTTGCCTTGCGATTACGGTCTGGTGTATGAGATAACGCGACTTGGTATAAGTAGATTAACCACAAATCAATATAAAATCCCTCGAACAAGCGCGAGTGCAGCCCTTGAGGTAACCGATTTTTCTTGAGTTGAACAAATAACTCTACTTAACCAGTCCATCCATTTAAAATTCAGGAGGAATGGCCTAATGACCATTTGGGTAAATGAACAAATCGATCCGTCTGGTATGATCCATGCTTGCATTGCCTGTTGTAATGAGGAGCAGGCAAAAGATTGTCATGATTCCTATAAACAGAACTTGACTGAAGTTCAAAAATGTGCAGGTTGGATTGCTAGATTGCGGACAGTTGATTCTTGGGACGAAGTGCCAGTTAACGCCCTAAAGCTAGATTAATAATCGATGAAAGCTCTTGTTGATTAGCTCTTTCGTCAGGGGTGTGCGTCGGATCATCTGGAGTTTGGCAAATTTATTTGCCAATTAATCTGGAAAACTGCAACTTCAGTTGTAGATAAATTTGGCTCTTCTGACTTTGTGGCGATCAACAAAAGTGATTACTGATGTCATGCCGCTCCTGAGAAGTTAGGTATTTTTTGTTACTGTTTTTACCATAACTTCAGTAAAGCCAAACAGTTGTTGCTTACGCGAATTGCAAGTTCAGCGTAGTGTAAAATTTAGCTTTGTAAAACTCACTTTTTGACGCTCTTAAGCGCATCTATTACACACCATGATCCAAAAACATTCTCGATTTGGTGCCACACTCCTTTTACTATCTGGCACACTAGCATTTACCACTGTTGCCTATAACAGTTATGGGGACACCTCTGAAAAAGTTTTAGCAGCTGCTTTAGACTCATCTCTAAATGAACGTCCCGCAAGCACAAACCAATTGGCTCAAAGAAGAGAGCGTTTGGAACAAAGAAGGAACCAACAGATATTTGAAGTTCCAATTATAGGACGGCAGTCGGGAATACCCGTAGTTGAAGTTACTTTTAACAACAGGCGTAGATTCCCAATGATGGTAGATACTGGGGCAAGTGTAACAATAATTACCCCACAGATGGCAAATCAAATAGGGTTTCGCAAGACTGGTACAACACGAGTAAAAGTAGCTAATGGTGAGACTATTGAAGTACCAGTAGGACGTGTATCTTCTATTGACGTAGGCGGTGCTGTAATAGAAGATTTTACAGTTTTAGTAGCCGGAGCGCCACTTTTAGGACAAAACTTTTTCAGCGGTTATAACGTGACGATGCGGCAAAACATGATTGTGTTTAGAGAACGGCGGCGGTAAAAAGGTAAAAGGTAAAAGGTACAAAAGTCCTTCTTTTTACCTTTTACCTTGTATTAGCCCAAAATTGAAAAAAGATTTTGTTTACTATTGCGCTTTTAAGCCAGAAACGCGGGGAAATTGATAAGGATGGATGATTTATAAATCTTTGATGACAGGTTGAGCATCATAGAAGAAAGTATTTAAGAAACTGATTAGAAGCTCCTTACTTTGCGGAGAACCAAAGATTTTCTTGAAAGCATAATCAGTTTTAGGATTAATGAAGGCCATAATTGGTAATTAGTAATTGACCATAAGCTTAATTTTAAGTGTGTTTAGGTGGACGGAACTTGCGGGAACTGATGGGAATAAGAATTTGACTGAGCATTCGTAATTGTTCAGCCGTACCCATGCAAATTAGTAAATCTTTAGGCATTAATTGAGTTTCACCAGTGGGGCCGCCAATAAGAGTGCCATCAGCGCGACGAATCGCGAGAACTAAAGCACCAGATTGCGATCGCAACCTCGCTTCCCTTAAAGATTGCCCGACAACTGGACAACTTTGGGGATCGATCAGAAACTCTTCCATATAAAAAGCCCGATCTGTCCCTGTGAGAATCCCATCCACAAAATCCATCACCTGGGGTCTAAGGGCAGCAGCAGCCATGCGTCTACCGCCAGTAATATAAGGAGAAACAACAGCATCAGCCCCAGCGCGTTGCAACTTTTGTACAGCTTCTTCCGTACTAGCACGCGCGATCGCGCGAATTTGCGGATTCAGCGTTTTTGCCGAAAGTACCGTATAAAGATTTTCCGCATCTGAAGGTAACGCCGCCACTAAACAAATCGCCCGGTCAATTCCTACCCGATGCAGAGTATCATCCAGAGTAGCATCACCCTGTACGGCAATATAACCCAGCCCCTGCGACTCCTCTACTTGCTCTGACTGAGAGTCAATAATCACAAACGGGATGCCCTCGGCAGCAAATTCTACAGCAATGTGCCGCCCGGTGCGACCAAATCCGCAAAGGATGTAATGTTCATTTAAGGAATCCACCAAACGCCTCCGTTGCCTCAGTAGTATTCCTTCTTGAAAGTAGCCTTGGATCAGGGCTTCTGTAAACCGATTGACGATATAACCAATGCTGACCACACCCATCAAAATCAGGGTAATGGTAAACAGCCGACCGCGATCGCCTAAAGGATTAGTTTCCCCATACCCCACAGTTGCCAAGGTGATCACAGTCATATAAGCCGCGTCTGACCACGACCAGCCCTCAACCAGCTTATACCAGAGAGTACCGCCGAGGGCTACACCGCCGAGAGCGATCGTCCCGCCAATTAGCTCTTGGCGGATACGTCGATATTTTTGTTCAAGTGCTGTCCGAGAATCGCGTACAGTGCTTGTACTCACTTAGGTCAAAATAGGGGTAAAAAAAAATGAGCATTCCATCGCAGGATAACTGTTCCCAACTTGTAAAGTGAAACATAAAGTCAACATTCTTAGAGATCAACTATGTACGTACTCATTGGCGGAGCCGGACTTGTTGGGTTGGATTTGGCGGAACGGTTGGTAGAACTGGGACATACCGTCGCCGTAATTGATATCGATCCGAGTGCCTGCCGTTATGCCCGCGAAGAAGTCGGCGCAATGGCTTTTGAAGGCAGTGCTGTCAGTACCGAAGTGCTATTAGAAGCCGGGATTCACAAAGCTGATGCCGTCGCAGCCGTTCTCCGTCATGATGCCTTAAATCTCGCAATGGTCACGCTTGCTAAACACTACGGCGTTTCCCATATTGTGAGCCGAATGCGCCACCGTGATTTTGCCGAACCCCTACGCATTGTCGGAGCTTCTCATATCATCAGTACCGTCGATTTGGGAGTTTCCACAATGGTGAATGCCATTGAGTATCCGCAAGTAGAATCCATGATGCACTTTGAGCAAGGTCAAATAGAAGTTTTAAAACTCTCGATTCCAGAAAAGTGCTATGTTGTCGGTCTTACCGTTGCTGAAATCGCTCAAGAACCCCAATTTCCTACAGGCTCTTTAATTATTGGTTATCAATCCCATCCCCACATGGATTTAGAGATTCCCAACGGCAGTACAGTGTTAGAACCGGGAGCGACGATATTAATGGTGACGAAGCCAGGGTCATTACATCAAGCCATCGATTTTATCAACGGTTGTACCTAATCATCTTCTAGTTTCATCAGTTGTTCATCAATCGTTTTTATCCGCCCTTGCACGATTCCCTCAGAGAGAATTCGCTGCCGAATTGCCTCATTCAACGCTCCTTTTTCTGCCAATAGCAATCGTCGTCTAATCGCGTCAAGTTTTGAGCGATCGCCTTCAACTAATTGTCCCGGACGACGATTATAAAGATTCCGCAGCGCTTTTTCTGCCCCTGCCACTCGCACCTGATATGCGGCTCGGATTTCTTCGTAAACACTTTTTGGCAAAACCCCTTTTTTCAATAGACTATCCAGTTCATCTTGAGCCGCCTTAGAAGCAATCAACTGAGCTTGCAATTCCTCAACCTGCTGGCGGGAATCTGAGAAATGGGATAGCTGCAAACGTCGTACAAACCAAGGTAAACTTACCCCCTGCCCAACCAGAGATATCAGCACTGCACCAAACACTAAGGCTATCAACTGCTCTCGCCCCGGTAGCGTTGTAGGTAAACTGAGGGCAAGAGCCATTGAAAGAGAGCCTTTGATGTTACCTAAAAACAGGACGTGCTGCCAACGCAATGGAATCGGACGGTCAAACAAACGTACCCCAGCCAACAGAGGATAGACAGTGAGAACTCGCGCAATTTGGTAAGCCAAAACTGCGAGCAAAACTGCTGGCAAAGTCCTCCAGAAGGTCACTGGGTTTATTTCTACACCAATCAGCAGAAAAATAAAAGTATTGACCGCAAAACTGGCATAGTCCCAGAAACTCAACAACGCAATTCGTTCGGAAGCAGACGTGCTGCGAGAAAGCCCAATGTTCCCGAAAATTAATCCAGCCACAACCACAGCCACAGCACCAGATACCCCCAAAGATTGCCCAATCTGAAAGGTTCCTAATGCAACTGCAACTGTCAGTAAGAGACTGCTAAGCGGATCGTGTAAACGAATAAATACAGGTATGCTTAAGTAGCCCAAGACTAAGCCGACGATACTGCCTCCCACGGCAACAAATAACAGTTGTTGGATTCCTTCTAATATCGTGAGCGAACCTGTCGAATACACTGTCAGAATCAGGTTAAATGAAACTAGGGCGGCAGCATCATTGAATAGGGTTTCTCCTTCAACGATCGTGGAAAGCCGGGAGGGTACAGGTATCTCCTTAAAAACGGCAATCATTGAAACCGTATCAGTGTTTGCGAGAATGACTCCAATCAGTAGCGCCGGGATCCAAGCTAGCCCCAGTCCAAATTTCAACAGAACGGCAATAATCCCAGAGGAAAGTATAGCCCCTGGGCCAGCTAAGAGGGCAATTGGTTTAAACGTGCTTCGGAGACGGCTAACATCTGTATTGATGCCAGCTTCAAAGATGAGGATTGGCAGGAAAAGATTCAAAACCAGAGAAGGATCTAGTCCAATGCGACGAGAAAATAGCTCGGTAATCGGCAAACCTGCCAACACTAAACCCGTGACGTAGGGAACACGAAGCCGTTGCGTCACCAGGGCAACACCTGTGGCAATTAGCAGGAGAATAATCAGAATCGGGACTAACTCTGCAATGTTTGCTTGAGGCTGTTGGTTTGTTTCGTTAAGATTAGCGAGAATAAACCGCTGCGGAAAGCACCAGACGGCGGGTTCCGCTAAGGATAATAGAGGCATCATCTAATTTAGCTGATTGGTACAAACAAAAGTGACCAGCGATCGCAGCTTGTACTTCCCCAAAATCACCCTTGTCGGGGAGCAAATTGGATAAAGTGCAATGCTCACGGTCAATCGTAGACTCAACCCGGAGTCGCGTGGACGATGTTAACCGTCTCAGCTAACCTTTCGCAAGTAAGCCTTTTTCTGTTTTCTCAGCGTTTATAGTTCTCTTTAAACACAACTTTTTGAAAATTCCCTTTAAGATTGCCAAATAAGGATAAAAAATTTTAGGAGTAAGCAGTGAGTCTAGAAACTCTGGTTGAAAATCCCTCAATTCCGGCAGAGTCAGGTGTGTCTGTTCCGTATGACCCAGAAGGCTTTGACACCTCCGTGATGAGTACCTACGGGCGCTATCCTCTAGCTTTAGAACGGGGTGCGGGTTGCCGTCTTTGGGATACCGAGGGACGCGAGTACCTGGACTTTGTTGCCGGGATTGCCACTTGTACCCTCGGACACGCTCACCCAGCCTTGGTGGAAACAGTAACTCGGCAAATTCAGACTCTGCACCATGTCTCTAACTTGTATTACATCCCGGTGCAAGGGGAATTGGCAAAATGGTTGATCGAGCATTCCTGCGCGGATCGGGTGTTTTTCTGCAATTCCGGTGCTGAGGCAAACGAGGGGGCGATTAAACTGGCTCGGAAATACGCCCACACGGTCAAAGGGATACAAAAGCCGATTATTTTGACTGCTCACGCCAGCTTCCACGGGCGCACGTTGGCGACGATTACCGCCACAGGTCAACCGAAGTATCAGAAAAATTTTGCCCCGTTGATGCCGGGATTTTTCTACGTGCCATACAACGATATTGGGGCGATCAAGAATGCGATCGCTACCCTCGATGAAGGCGATCAAAACGTCACCGCAATTATGCTGGAAGCCTTGCAGGGAGAAGGTGGCGTGCGTCCCGGTGATGTCAAATACTTCCAAGAATTGCGGAAAATCTGCGATGACAACGACATCTTGCTGATTTTAGATGAAGTGCAAGTTGGGATGGGTCGCAGTGGCAAATTCTGGGGATATGAAAATCTGGGAATCGAGCCGGATATCTTCACTTCTGCTAAGGGATTAGGCGGTGGCATCCCGATTGGTGCGACAATGTGCAAGAAGTTCTGTGATGTCTTCCAGCCAGGAGATCATGCCAGCACCTTTGGCGGAAACCCTTTTGCTTGTGCTGTGGCTTTAACTGTTTGTCAAACCTTAGAGAAAGAAAATCTGCTGGCTAATGTGCAGGAACGCGGCGAACAGTTAAGAGCAGGGTTGAAAGCGATCGCATCTAAATATCCCGACCAAATTAGCGAAGTGCGCGGTTGGGGTTTAATTAATGGTATGGAATTAAATGCCGAAACTCAGCTAACGAGTGCTGATGTCGTCAATGCAGCGATCGCTAACGGTGTGTTACTCGTCCCCGCAGGCCCCAAAGTAATCCGCTTTGTGCCGCCGCTAATTGTATCAGCTCAAGAAATAGACCAAGCCTTGCAAGCAGTTGAAAAAGCAATGGCAATTATAACTAACGGCTAAAGGCTAATAGCTAATGGCTAATTGTTTATTAGCCATTAGCTATCTTTTTCACGCCGCTTCCAGAGGAGCCATAGTTAACCCAGCGCGAGAAAGTTGCTCGTGGTAAAGTTCTGCTTGCTCTTGGGGGCCAACCCAAACGAGTGCTTGACCTTCAAAGTGGACTTCGTAGGTGTGTTCCCAAGCGCGATCGCTCGTCATCTGGGGAATATACTTCACCAAGCACTCGTGAACGTGTTCAAACGTATTGAAATCATCGTCCAAAACGATGACTTTGTAATTGGGATATTGTTTGCGGACAACTTGACTAGACCGTTCAGGAGCTTGAATTGGTGCAGAGGCGATCGCGTCAACCGCTGAAAGTCTGCTAGTCATAAGGCAGTTTCCGAAAATACTTTAACAAAATTAACTTACAGCTATTTATCTCATTTTAACGATTTATTACACAAATCCCGCAAACCAAAGCCTAACCTCCCCCAACTTCTAAGCTGGCGACGCTTCGGGTAATACGTCCCGCACCACCCTTGTCTGACATTTTAAATTTTTAATCCCTTAAAAGCGCCCTACTAAATCCTGTTGAAGTACCTGTACAGAGCCAATCGCTATCTGAATCAGAGGCCACCCCACCAAACAGATCGACGCCGCCCAAACCGTAGTAATATCTAAACCTTGGCGTACTGCAACAATAACAGCCAGCAAACTCCAGACAGATAGCCCCAACTCAATACCCCGCCCCAGCAAAGGAATCAACGTTAAGAAGTTCAGCACTTGGGGAGCATAGGCAAAGCCAATCGGAATCAACAAATCCCCAAACGCTACGTGATTCGGCTTTAGCCAATCCCCGATCTTGGAGATAGTTAGAGTCCAAAAATAATAGCCTGCCATGACGCTGATGCCATCTATCAAAAGTGCAACAACTAGCACAGGAAGCGATGCCCGATTAATTAATAAAATGACTGCACTGCCCAAAGCGTGAGACACTGCGGCGAAAATCACCATCGTGCGGGCTATGCGATTCGTTGTTGGATTATTGGGAGCATTTTCATAAAAATTTGCATCCAAAGAGAGAGCCTTCCAAAGCGTCTTTCCAAAACTGCCTTTTGATTTCTGGTCACTCACGTTGAATCCCTGCGATCGCAATTGCTGACAACTTGATAGCATACAGTTTCAGACAGCAGATTACAAAAAAAAGTTCAACCTTTGCGGCATGATAATGAAATCAGGTAACTAGACATTCTTGAATGCTGCAACTAATTGGGCGGATACTTCTATGGCTTCGGGGTGGAACCTTAAGGTTATTGATCCTAGCGGGATTCATCCTCCTAATTTGGGGAATCATATCGCCTGTGGGAACACTGATGTGGTGGCTAGGGCAAGGGGCTGAAACTGTAGGATTGAAGAAAAACCAGCCCTATACCCTGCCACCTAACAATGCGGTAACTTCTGTTGTTAAATCTTCCCAAATAAATTGTTACATTGTTTATCTTTCAGGAGTGGGAGATTTTTCTGCTAATGAATTAACTCCCGGAGAAGAAGAGTTTCTAGACCGGATAGTTAAAATTAATCCCAACTGCGTAGCCGTAGGGGATGTTTTCCCCTACTCAGCAGCTAATAAAAGTTTAGGAGGTCAGCGAGTGCTAGCGCCCCTATGGAACTTTGCTAATAAGGCAGATGGTTTGTTTGGAATAGCAAACGTGCTGATCAAAATTCGCAATATCTGGCGATTCGCAATCTCAGCCGATCCTCGTTATGGCGAGGTTTATAATCAGGGGATTGCCGATGCCATCATCGAACGGATGAATGCGAAGTATCCTATCGCACAGGTTCAGAATAAACCTTTTAAAATTATTCTCGCTGGTACGAGTGGCGGTGTAGAAGTTTCCTTGGGTGCCGCTAGCTATCTTAACAAGTGGCTAGATGCAAAAATTATTATAGTTTCGATTGGTGGCGTGTTTAATGGCAGAACTGGCTTTAGTGCCAGCGAACATTTCTACCATCTGCGAGGCCGTCGAGATTGGGTTGAAGATATAGGCGGCATTATTTTCCCGTCGCGCTGGCTGTGGAACGTTGGCAGCGAATATAATCAAGCTCGTCTGCGAGGCAAGTATACAGCTAGTATCAGCGGCCCCCACACCCACGATGGCCCAGAAGGCTATTTTGGTCAAGAAATTGCCCAGGAAAATGACATCACCTATGTGGAGTTAACCCTAGAAGAAATTAATCAATTGCCAATTTGGTCTGAAAAGTAGCTAATGGCTAATCGCTAATGGCTAATGGTAATTCTTCAATTAGCCACTAGCAATCATTAATGAGCCTTTGTTTGGTTTCGGTTGCCTCAACCTAACCTAGAATTAGGCTACAAAAGTGGGTTTATAACTTTAGAGGGGTAGAAATTTCCTTTAATAACTCTTCTAATTATGAAAGATAGACTCCTCAATTTATATAAGACCATTTAAATGTCCGAGCCATTACTGGTCGTTGATGTGCAACCCGGTTTCATCAACGAATTCACGCATCACATCCCACAACGCATCGCCCGCGCGATCGCGCGATCGCACTATACACCGCTTTTGTTTACTCGGTTTATCAACTCGGAAAATGGGCCATATAGTCGCTTCCTCGACTGGGACGGCTGCAACCACGAACCAGACACAAACATTGTCCCGGAACTCGAAACTTTTGCAGAAGAAGACCTCATTTTTTCCAAGTCGGGACTATGCGGGCTGCCGGATTCTTTGGCAGACTATCTCTCAAAGCAGGATATTAAGCGCATCTTCATCGTCGGTATCGATACCGATATGTGCGTGTTAAAAATTGCAATGGATCTTTTTGACATCAGCGTAGAACCAATTATACTAACCGATTGCTGCGCTAGTACGGCAGGCTTGCAAGCTCACTTGGCAGGGTTAGCGGTACTCAGCCGCAATATCGGTGCTATGCGGCTGCGGGAAGCTGGTGTCAGCGATGGGTGGTTGGCTGCGCCTGTAGAAACGGCAAAATAATTGCTAATTGCTAATTGCTAATATAGCAATCCTAATTGGTTTGTAAAAAAACGAACCGCCGAGGCACTCTAAAAAGAAAAAGAAAGAATTTTATGCCTCAGATAGGATTGCTATTTTAATAAAAAACAATTAGCCATTAGCCATTAGCCATTAACCATTAGCCATTAGCAAATATTACTTCCACTCTTCCCAATTCTGGTTAAAAATTGAGGTATCTGGAAAAGTAATTGGGTTGCTATTTTTCTGCAAACGACGTTTGAGCGCTTCTAATTGCGGTTCCGGACGAGGCAGTTCATCTACTAGCTGATAAGGCATTATTCCGTTTTCCAAGGCAAAAGCGGCTGTTGTTCCCGCAGCTGCACCAGCTGACCATTCAAAGGAATGCACCCGATAGGCGGCGGCGGCGATGTGGCTGGTAGCAATACTTTTCCCAGCGACTAACATATTGTCGATTTTTTGGGGAATTAATGCTCTGAGTGGAATTTGGAACGGATACGCTTGTCCTGCACCCCGCCGTTCGCCCTCACGTTCTTTGTTGCCTGGAGTTTCTGCGGGACTCATAGTCATGCAAGGATGGAAGTCAATCGCATAGTGACCAATACCGATAGAATCCGGGTAAATCGTGGAACGACTGCGCCGCATGATTTGATCTAGAGGCTTGGTGCCTGCGATCGCACTTGCTGCTTCAAAACCTGCAATTGCTGCCCGTAAACTACGATAGGTTTGTGGTGAGAGAGTGTTGCGGTAATATTCCTCGTTGTAGTCGCGGCGAGAAATATCAATTTCCCACAAGGTAAAGCCTTGGGGATGTCCCCAACCAGGCCGTCCAATAATCCGCCGTCCTTCCCGCATATATGGGTACTTAGACAAGCCATGTGCTGTTCCCATCGGGGAATCTAGCCCACTCAAATAGCGATTATTGGGTTGCGGCTGCTTGACGTTTGCCCCTAGTTGAGAATCAGTAGTTCCGGCTACCAACCAATGGAAATATCCCAAGGCATTTTCTTCGCCTTTACGGAGGGTTTCTGTCCGCAGTCCTCCCATCCACCCTCCGGGCTGTAGCTGTCCGCTAGCTTGCAATTGATCGCGGCTGTAAATTAGGTTATCTTCGGCAGTTCCAGGGCGGTAGTCGTTACCCCAAGTCCAGTTCTGCATCGAGATGTCGCCAGGTGTTGGTGCGCTATAAGTAATGCCCCCGAATTTGGTTTGTTGTCCCTCTTTCGGACTCCAAATGCGGCGATAAGTAAAGACAAGCCCAAAGTCCGCCAATCGCTGTAATTCATAGCTGTAGTAAGGCGCATATTGTTGGTAAAACGGCGGCGGAGTGTGGGCTTGCGGTTCTTTAGTTGCCTCCATAGCAAAGGTGTAGGTAAAGCCTTGGGTGCAGTAGCGATCGCCTGTTTCGCTGGAGGACGATGGTTCTAGGTAAGATCGGGGGTCGATACCTAGCCGATAGGGAACGTCCGCCAAGCCTATCAGTTCCCCGGTTTCCGTTGCATCAACTACATACCAATCAGGGGCTGTTCCCCCGGTTTGCTTTTTCCGCTGCTGGGGTACGAAGCGGACAATACTTTTTTCAAACTGAGAGGAGTTCTCGTAGCGATAGGAATCTTCGATGGTTTGAGACAGGGGTGAAGTGTTTAGCGGTGGTGCGCCTTTAACGGGACGATGCTGGATAGCGATCGCGCCTTGAATCAGTTTCCCACTTTGATTGATGTCTAGTTCCTTAACCACCGTCGAGGGAAACCATTTTAGCGTGCCTTTACCCCGTCTGGCGGCATCTTTTAACTGATTGAAGAGTATGTTATGAGCATCTTTGGGCAAAAAGCAGGATTCGCTTACCCAACAGTCGCCTGGGTTGAGTTCTCCATATTTACTCTTGATCCGCTGCCGCAAATCCAAGTAACCGCGAGAATAAAGTAGTTGCTGGCGCTGGGTGGGGCGTTCATCCAGTGCCGAAGTTCCTTGGGCGGAAATCTGTCCGCCTACCCAGTCGGTAATCTCAGTTAAGCAAACTGTCCGCCCGGATAGCAAGGCTTCATATGCTGTTGCGGCACCGGAAAGTCCGCCTCCCGCAACCAAAATTTCACATTCTACAGTTTGATCTGGGCTTCTGGGTGGCGCGGCCAAGGCGACTGGAACGACTGATTCTAGGAAAGTTAAGCCTATAGTGAGGCTAAGGAGCGATCGCTTAATCATTTGGGCTATATTGCAGCTTCTACGTAAATTTAACTAGCTCTGTGACGCTACCACTCCCAAATTGTTCAATGCAAGCTTTTGCTACACAAGAGCCTCTTTGTGACTTGGATATTGCCCAAGCACTGCTTTTAAAGTTTTTTTAATTTTGCTTTTTGATAAACCTTCATCTATCTATAGTTAGGTGTCTAATAGTTTCTTTAGAATTAAGTTTTAGCTTTAATTGGTAAATACACATACCTAAAGAAAGAGGGAATTTATCCAAAGTAAAGCATCATTAACAATAGATGGTTGACTGCTCAGATATTCCTCCTAGTCTGGGTAAAAATCACAAAAATCGCGCTTTAAAACCGTCCTAAAATTATTAATCTGGTGACAGATTAATAAATGTATTAGGACACATATAAACTCAGAAAGGTAAGGAACTTTGACAATGATTAGACGGGCAACAGCAACTGCCGCTCTGGTGGCAGCTGGACTATTTGCGTCTTTGGGTTACTCAGCCGTAGCTCAAACAAGCCGACCCACATCGCCAGCACCTGGAATGTCGCCAGCACCTGGGATGTCGCCAGCACCTGGAATGTCACCAGCACCTGGAATGTCACCAAACCGGCCGATGTCGCCAGCACCTGGAATGTCGCCAAGAAACAACCAACTTAGCGCCTTAGACAGGCAGTTTGTTATGGATGCTGCTCACGGGGGAATAGCAGAAGTACAACTTGGGCAACTAGCGTTGCGAAAGTCAACAAACGCTGAGGTAAAGCAGTTTGCTCAACAGATGATTAACGAGCATACGCAAGCAAATAAAGAACTCATGAGCTTAGCCGCCCAGAAGGGTGTCACTCCTCCAACCACTCCCGGGCCAAAGTATGAAGCAGCAATGATGCAGCTTCAGCAGTTGTCTGGAGAGAATTTCGATAAAGCCTATATGATGGAGGGCGGGCTTAACGGTCACATGGAAAGTCAGGCTGTGTACCAGCGTCAAGTGCTGCTGGGACAAGATCCGGATCTGAGAGCTTTTGCTGCTAGGATTTTGCCAAGGGTGCAGGGCCATTTGCAAATGGCGGCGACGATGACACGCAACACATTTGCTGAAAGAAACGATGCTACCCCTGCAAGACCGGGTATGCAGATGAACCGTGGAACCCAGACGACTCCTGGGACGCAGATGACTCCTGGGACGCAGATGAACCGTGGAACCCAGACGACTCCTGGGACGCAGATGAACCGTGGAACCCAGACGACTCCTGGGACGCAGATGAACCGTGGAACCCAGACGACTCCTGGGACACAGATGAACCAGTAGCATCGGGCAATAACTAAAGAGCGATCGCATTTTCCTCTTGAGAGTGCGATCGCTCTCTGCTAGATTTTGAGGAAGGAGCGATCGCGAAGCGTATGTATGCAAGCGCTACTTGCTGATCGCTTTTGTAGATTTTGCCGCAAGACACAATCGGGTTTGAGATGGCACAGCAAATCGCCTAGAATTTGGCTATATGAATTTTTATAGCTCTATTCAGTTATTACAATTAGGCTAACTCGATGACTTCACTTCCTCTCAATCGTGCTACGACTCTTAAAGCTGCGTTTCGCGCCTGTGATGTTGGTTCGCTGGTTGGTGCAGATATTGAGCGATACTATGTTGACTTGTCACAAGTTCGCAATACAGAGGCAATTCAAAGTGTTAATACTCGATTAGACTTTCTTGAAGCCGCAGAATTTTGTACCATTTTGTTTACTGGACATCGGGGTTGTGGTAAAAGTACCGAGCTAAGACGGATTCAGGATCGATGGCAATCTGAATACAAAGTTATTTATATAGAAGCGGATGCAGAACTGGATATCCTTGATGCTGAGTATACGGATTTATATTTAGTAATTATCAAAAAAGTTGCTGATGAACTATACAAATTAGGTTTGAAGTTTAATGCTCAGCTCTTAAACAACTTTGAATCTTGGTTCAAAGAAATTACTCAAGAGAACGAAGAAACTGTTGAAAAGTCTGTGAGTTTGGATACCAGTGCAGAAGCAGGCGGACAAATTCCTTTTATTTCTAAGAGGATGTTTGAAAAGTGGTGAGGGGTTAAATATTATGCCAACCGCCTGACCATGATACGGATCATTGCCAGATAAATAAAAGTCTCCGATGTTTCTGGCAATAACTCATAA